>PUOW01000263.1 GCA_003552185.1 Spirochaetaceae bacterium | reverse complement strand
TGGCAATTGAGCTACCGGAGATCGAGCCCATGAAACCGCTTGCCACTACCGCGGCCTTTGCCGGGCCACCCCTGGACCTCCCCGCCATCGCGAACGCGAGGTCGATGAAGAACTGTCCGACGCCTGTGACCTCGAGAAAAGCGCCGAACAGAATAAACAGAAACACAAAGGTTGCCGAGACTCCGAGCGGGATGCCGAATATCCCTTCGGTCGCCATGTACATCTGGTTTACAAGCCGTCGCACGCTATACCCGACATGCCCGAGCTGCCCCGGGATGAGATACCCGAAGTAGCCGTACAGAAGCGCCGCCATCGCGATAATCGCGAGCGGTGCCCCGATCGATCGGCGGGTGAGCTCGAGCACCAAAATGACCGTCAGCACCCCCATAACCATGTCGAGCTGCGTGGGGAGGCCGCCTCGACGCACCAGCACTTCATAGAACACGAGTATGTAGGTGTTCACCATGACCCCGACCGCGGCGAGAAGCCAGTCGTACCACGGAACCTTGTTTAGCCCCTTCCCTTTCTTGGAGGCCGGATACAGCAAAAACCCGAGCACCAGCACGAACATGAGGTGCACGGCGCGCTGTTTGTGCGCCAACAACACTCCGAAACCGGCGGTGTAGAGATGAAAGAGCGACATCGCAACCGCAATCAGGAACACGATCTTTGCGGTGAGGCCTTTCAGGTCTCGTGTTACGGACTCCACAGCAGGATCCGCGACCGAGACGGCGCCGTCCGTTACCTTTTGTGTCGAGTCGGCATCGCTTCTGCCGTTCTGCTGCGAATCGTTCCCACTCACCCTTTGCCTCCTATATCCAAAAAACGGAAAACAGAACTATTCTGGCCCGAATTGTAAGCGCTTTTCCAGGTTGATCAAGCTCTTTCAACGCAATTTCCTCGTTTCCGATCATCAAGATCTGATCGCTCACTCTCCCGACGCGCACCGTGATATCCTGAAACTCCTGTTCGAGTGCGTCTTGAACAAACCATCCGTCCTCGCGCCTGAACTCACCGCCGCCGTCGAACGGCAGGCCGGCACCGAGCGAACGGTAGCGCGTCGCGGTCTGCACTACCCTATTACGGCCCTCGATCGCGTAGCGGTCCTCAACCGGTGTCTGCATCACCGAATGCGTATGCCGCAGCCCAAACGCGTAAACCCCCTCGAACCTCGCCACCGGCTCGTTCGCGTGGTTTCGTATCTCGAGCCCCGGAACCGGCGGCGCAACTGCGAAACCCACCGCGACCACCGCAATCACGATCGCGAAAGCCGCGACCCCGCCTTTCACAACCCGCCGCGGTAGCCGGCCACCAACACCACGCATCGACTACTCGAGCAGCGCGATCAAAACGCCGGCCGCGATCGCCGACCCGATCACACCGGCGACGTTCGGTCCCATAGCGTGCATCAGCAAGAAGTTCTTGGGGTTCTCTTGTCGTCCCACGGTTTGCGCCACTCGAGCGGCCATCGGAACCGCCGACACCCCGGCGGCACCGATCAACGGGTTCACCTTTCCGCCGCTGAGTGCGCACATCGCCTTGCCCAGCAACACGCCGGTCGCGGTTCCGATCGCAAACGCCGCGAGTCCCAAAACGATGATGAAGATCGTTTCAAAGGTGAGAAAATGCTCGGCCTTGGCGGTTGCGCCTACCGTTATACCCAGAAAGATCGTGATGATATTGATTAACTCGTTTTGGGCGGCGTTCGAGAGCCGGTCTACCACTCCGGCTTCGCGGAACAGGTTCCCGAGCATGAGCGAACCCAACAGCGGGGCCGCGGCCGGGATGAACAGCCCCATCAATATCACGACGATTATGGGAAACAGAATTCGCTCGCGACGGCTCACCTCTCTCATCTGCTCCATCACGATGCGGCGCTCTGTTGCGGTCGTGAGGGCCTTCATGATCGGAGGTTGAATGATCGGCACCAGCGCCATATACGAATACGCCGCGATCGCGATAGGCCCCAGAAACTCCGGGGCAAGCCGCGAGGCGGTGAAGATCGCGGTCGGCCCGTCGGCTCCGCCGATGATGCCGATCGCGCCGGCCTGCGCCGAGGTGAACCCCAGAAGCGATGCGCCGAGGAACGTACCGAAGATACCGAACTGCGCCGCCGCCCCGAGTAAAAAGGTTTTCGGGTTGGCGAGGAGCGGTCCGAAATCTGTCATAGCTCCGATGCCGAGAAAAATGAGCGGTGGATAGATGCCCAACCGCGTCCCTTGATACAGGTAATACAGCAGCCCTCCGGGAGTGCCGTCGCCGGCCGGCGGTGCCATGAGATCGGCAAGCGGAAGGTTGGTGAGTATCGCCCCGAACGCAATCGGAAGTAAGAGAAGCGGCTCGTACTTCTTCACGATCGCGAGATACAACAGAAAGCATCCGATAGCGATCATGACGGCTTGTTGCCACGTTAGGTTCAGGTATCCTGTGCTCTGCAGAAACGCTTCGATGCCGCCGCTCATACGATTCCCCTCTTACGTGAGTACTGCCAGAACGTCCCCGGCGCCTACCGACGCGCCCTCCGCCACCGGAATAGACCCTATCGTCCCGGCTCGCGGAGCCGTGATCTCGTTTTCCATCTTCATCGCTTCGAGCACCATGATCACGTCTCCGGCCTGCAACGAGTCGCCGGCGCCGGCTTGAATCTTGAGGACCGTGCCGGGCATGGGCGCCTTTACCTGCGTGTCACCCGACTGGGCGTCACCGGGCTGGGCCGGAGCGGGCTGGGCCGGAGCGGGAGCTGCGCCGGTCGCAGATGCCTGCGAGGCGCTCGAAGAGCCGGCCGCGCCGTTGGAACTGGTACCGCCGGCTTGCGTTGCACCGTGAGCGCCCCGGTCGCGAGCCGGGCTCGCTGCGGGGGTACTTTGCCGCTCGGCACCGGTCTGCCCTGTGTCGAGCTCCCCGTCGAGCTCCTCGACCTCAACGTCGTACGAGGTTCCATTTACCGTAACTCGAAACCGTTTCATATATGCTACCGCCCTCCCTGCATTTTACGCGGCCCGTCCGCGTTTCTTGCCATCTGCCACTGCCGTCCGGCCAACGCCCAGGCGGCCGGTTCCGCAGACGCTCGGCCGCCTGCAACTCGAATACGCCGGAGACGAGCGCCCGGCCCTACCGTAGCGCGCACCGCGGCGGTAATTGCCGCCACAACCTCCGGGTCGATGCCGTGTTCCTGCGCCGCTTTCGGCTCGGCCTTCGGTTCGGCCGCCGGCGCAGCGGCGACGTCGCCCGCTTTCGCGTGCGGGCCGATGAGGCGCGCGATCAGCACCATCACCAGGTACAGCACAACCAAACTCGAGAATACAACGCCCATTCCGATGAGCGTAAGTCTTACTGCCTCCGCGATCTGGACACCCATATCGCCCTCTTATACCGGAATGTTTCCGTGACGCTTCGGCGGGCGCGTCTCACGCTTGGATTCCAGCATCCGGAGCGCAGCCGCGATACGCACTCGCGTTTCCGCGGGTTCGATGACATCGTCGATATACCCTCGTCCGGCTGCAACGTAGGGATTCGCAAAGCCCCGGCGGTACTCGGCGATCTTCTCCGCCCGCACCGAGTCCGGGTCGCTACTGCCCTCGATATCTTTTCGAAAGATGATGTTGGCCGCCCCTTCCGGGCCCATCACAGCGATCTCGGCCTTGGGCCAGGCGAGCACCTGATCGGCTCCGAGATCGCGCCCGCACATCGCAAGGTACGCTCCCCCATAGCTCTTGCGCAGGATCACCGTTACCTTCGGCACCGTCGCCTCGGAGTAGGCGTACAACATCTTGGCGCCGTGCCTAATGATCCCGCCGTACTCCTGCGAGGTGCCGGGGAGGAATCCGGGAACATCGACCAGCGTCACGAGCGGGATATTGAACGCATCACAGAACCGAATGAAGCGCGCCGCCTTGTCGGAGGCGTTGATATCGAGGCAGCCCGCGAGAATTCGCGGCTGATTCGCGACGATACCGACCGAACGGCCGTTGATGCGCGCAAAGCCGATTACGATGTTCTCGGCGTAGTAGGCATGTACCTCCATGAACTCGCGATCGTCGACCACCGCTCCGATGACCTCTCGGACGTCGTACGACTTGTTGGGATCGAGCGGGACGACGTTATCTACTTCCGGGACCAGCCGTTCCGGCGAGTCGTGATTCTCGAGTGCCGGAGGGTCTTCGAGATTGTTACTCGGTATGAAGCCGAGAAGACGCCGGATCTCACCGAGGCAGGCGGTTTCGTGCTCGCTCACGAAATGCGCCACGCCGCTGTGCGCGTTGTGCGTCATAGCGCCCCCGAGATCCTCAGGCGATACGTCCTCACCGGTGACTGCCTTTATGACCTGCGGCCCGGTTATGAACATGTGCGCCCCTTTCGACATGAACACGAAATCCGTGAGCGCCGGTGAGTACACCGCCCCTCCGGCGCAGGGGCCCATCACCGCCGAGATCTGCGGTATAACGCCGGAGGCGAGCGTGTTGCGGTAGAACACTTGACCGTACCCGCTGAGCGCATCCACGCCCTCCTGAATGCGAGCCCCCCCGGAATCGTTGATCCCCACCAGCGGCGCACCGGTTTTCACCGCGAGGTCCATCACCTTGCATATCTTGCGGGCGTGCATCTCGCCGAGCGTACCCCCGATCACCGTGAAGTCTTGAGCGAACACAAACACCTGTCTTCCGTCGACGGTGCCGTATCCGGTGACGACGCCTTCGCCCGGCGCCTCAACCTCATCCATTCCAAGATCCGAGCAGCGGTGCTTCACAAACATATCGGTCTCGACAAAGCTGTCGGCATCCAGCAAGCGCTCGATTCGCTCCCGAGCGGTGAGCTTGCCTTTGCCGTGCTGCTTCGCGATTCGTTCCTCTCCGCCGCCCGCCCGAACTTTAGCCCGCATCTGTTCCAGCTCTTCAAGATGAGACTGCGGCATGCTCCGACCTCCTTGCGCGTCGTTGATAACTCGGATTACGTGCGTTCACATAGCTCGAGCAGAACCCCGCCGGTGCTCTTGGGGTGCACAAACGCAATTCGCGCGTTTCCGGCGCCGACACGCGGCTCTTCGTCTATCAGCCTGATACCCGCCTCTCGCGCCCGTTCGAGAGCGGCCTCTATATCGTCTACCCCAATCGCCATGTGATGAATACCGGCGCCGCGCTTCTCGATGAACTGCGCAATCGGGCTGTCTGCGCTTGTGGGCTCGAGCAGCTCGATTTTACTGTCACCGACCGCAAAAAACGCCACCTTCACCTTTTGATCGGCGACTTCCTCCACACCTGCTGACGCAATACCTAACACGTCGCGATACAGGGTGCAGGAAGCCTCCAGGTCTTCCACCGCGATACCGATGTGATCGAGGCGATCAATATTCACAAACCTACCCTCCTGTGTTCGAATCCAAAAACGGTGCCAGAAGCTGCTGCGCCGCGCTAAACGGATCGATCTCCTTGCGCAACAACTGCTCCACCACCTGCTCCCAGTGCCCACCGGGTTGCCAGTACTCGAAAAAACGTTTGCGCCAGTGGTCTTCCACCACCGACTGTAGCTCCGCTTCGTAGCGGTTGCGACGCCGAGCCTCGAGCTCCCCGGAGCCGTGTAGATACTCCCAGTGACCCGCGATTGCGGTCCTCAGCGCGCCGACACCCTCACCGGTGCTCGCGATCGTTTGCTCGATCGGCGGAACCCATCCGGCTTCCGCGTGCGAGCTCGTGCCGAGCAACATCTGCAGCTCTATCACCAGCCGATGCGCATCGGGCCGGTCGGCCTTGTTGATCACAAACACGTCGGCTATCTCAAGGATACCGGCCTTGATCGTCTGTATATCATCTCCCATTCCGGGAACCAAGCCCACGACAACGGTATCGGCGGTTCGAACGATATCGACCTCCGACTGCCCCACCCCAACCGTCTCTACGAAGATCGCGTCGTACCCGGCAGCATCGAGGACGCGTATTGCATTGTGCGTGGCGCGTGCCAGACCTCCCAGCATGCCCCGCGCCCCCATGCTGCGGATGAACACGCCGGGGTCGGTCGCCAGATCCTGCATACGAACGCGGTCGCCCAACAACGCACCGCCGGAAAACGGGCTGTTCGGATCTACCGCGATAATCCCGACGCGGGAGCCCTCCTTCCGGAACCGCTTCGCAAGCCTGTCGGTAAGCGTGCTTTTGCCGATCCCGGGCGAACCGGTGATACCCACGATCTGTGCGTTGCCGGTGTAGGGATGCAGCGCCCTGAGCTCCGGTTCCGCCTCGCCGGGGGAATTTTCGATGAGCGAGATAAGCTTCGCCGTCGCCCTCACATTTCCGTCTCGAACCCCCTCGGCAAGTGACACGCTGCTTCCTCTATTGCGGTGCACGACGGGGGCGGTGCACGACGGGGGCCCGAGCCCCTCTCACCGTGCCACGCTCCGTTCCACGCTCTGTTTCACGAACTCTACCACTTCCTGCGTTGTGGCACCCGGTGTGAAAACCTCCGCGATTCCTTGTTCTTTGAGGGCGGCGATGTCCTCCGACGGGATGGTGCCGCCGCCGAGCACCACGATGTCGTCGGCCCCCTGTTCCTTCAAGAGTTGCACCACCCGCGGAAACAACTCGAGATGCGCTCCCGAGAGGCAGCTAAGCCCAACCAGCTGCACATCTTCCTGCGTTGCGGTTGCGGCGATCTGCTCCGGCGTCTGGCGCAAACCGGTGTATATCACCTCCATGCCTGCGTCGCGCAGCGCCCTCGCGAGCACTTTTGCTCCACGGTCGTGTCCGTCTAACCCGGGCTTCGCAATCAGCACCCGAATCGGTCGCTCGGCCATCGTCACTTCCTCCTCACAAGACTACGCCGCGAGCGGCGTGGGAACACCGGTGCATCAGAACACCACCGACGCCTGATGCGTCCCGAACTCGTCGCGCAGTACGTCACAGATCTCGCCCAGCGTTGCGTAGACCGTAACGGCGTCGAGGATTCGAGGAAATAAGCTCTCCTGCCCGGCGGCCGCGGTGCGCACTGCGTCGAGCGCCTGCTCGACGCGGGCTTGGTCGCGCCGGGCTCGCAACCGCTCGAGCTTCTCGCGCTCTTGCCGCTCCACTACCGGATCCACTCGCAGAAGATCGGTGGGCGGCTCCTCCGACACTCGGTATTTGTTCACTCCTACAACCACGCGCTCCTGGCTCTCGATCTCCCGCTGATGGGTATACGCGCTCTCTTGTATCTCCCGCTGTATGTAGCCCTGCTCGATCGCCCGGGCCGAGCCGCCGAGCTCCTCGATCTTGTCGATGTACTCGAGCACGCGGTCTTCTATTTCGCGGGTCAAGGACTCCACGTAGTACGATCCGGCGAGCGGATCTACGGTGTCGACCACTCCACTTTCGTGGGCCAGTATCTGCTGTGTTCGCAACGCGATGCGTACCGAGTCCTCGGTGGGCAGCGCCAGCGCTTCCTCGCGCGAGTTTGTGTGAAGCGACTGTGTGCCGCCGAGCACCGCCGCGAGCGCCTGCAGCGTGACCCGCACCACATTGTTGTCGGGTTGCTGCGCGGTTAACGCGCTTCCGGCCGTCTGGGTGTGAAACCGCAGCATCTGTGAGCGAGGGTTCTGTGCCCCGAAGCGCTCCTTCATGATCTTTGCCCACAGCTTACGCGCCGCACGAAACTTACTCACCTCTTCGAACAGGTTGTTGTGCGCGTCGAAGAAGAACGATAGCCGCGGCGCAAAGGTGTCGACGTCGAGCCCGGCATCGAGAGCGGCACGAACGTACGCGATGGCGTTCGCGAGGGTAAACGCAACCTCCTGGACCGCGTTGCAGCCCGCCTCGCGCATGTGGTAGCCGCTGATCGAAATCGTGTTCCAGTTCGGCATCTGCTCGGCGCAAAACGCAAAGGTATCGCTCACCAAGCGCATGCTCGGTTGCGGAGGAAAGATGTAGGTACCGCGCGCTACGTACTCCTTCAGAATATCGTTCTGAATGGTGCCGCGCAGCTTGTCTAACGGCACCCCTTGCTTCTGCGCCAATGCGGCATACATCGCCAAGAGAATCGAGGCAGGGGCGTTGATCGTCATCGAGGTGCTGACCTGGTCGAGCGGTATACCGTCGAACAGCAGCTCCATATCCGCGAGCGAATCGATCGCGACGCCCACCTTACCGACCTCGCCGTGCGACAACGAATGATCCGAGTCGTATCCGATCTGCGTCGGTAGATCGAACGCCACGCTCAAACCCGTCTGGCCCTGCTCAAGAAGGTACTTATACCGGCGATTGGATTCCTCGGCGGTTCCGAACCCGGCGTACTGCCGCATCGTCCAGAGACGTCCACGATACATCGTGGGCTGTATTCCGCGGGTGTAGGGGTACTCTCCGGGTAGGCCCAAATCGCGCTCGTAATCCGCTTCGGCATTCTCGAGCGGTGTGTAGAGCCGCTCCACCGGCAGCTCGGATGTAGTGCGGAACTCCTCCGAGCGCTCCCCGAAGCGCTCCAAGGCTTTTGCAACAGGCCCTTGCTCCCACGCAGTTTTGCGTTGCTCGAGCTTCTGCAGAGCATCACGGTCGAACATATACCGAGCCCCCTCTTTTACCGGCCACACCGCACCGTCGCGGCCGAACACTCCGAGATTCGCGCCCCTCGGGCAACTCCAACCACTTGGTCCAACCACTTGGATTGTGCCGAACTGTATCGATTCGATTTGCCTGTACTGTAACGCGACTATCTCCACACCGCAACAAAAAATTGCCGCGTGTCGGGCCGCTTGCCGGCCGCTTGCCGAGCGGCTGCCGGCCGTCTGCAGCCGGCTCAGCGATTCGTCGCACATTGTTTCGCGAACCGGCGGTGCACTGCATGTGTAGGAGCACGGCAATTCGATCTTCAGAGCCCGATTCAGAGCCCGATTGTACTTGACAGATCAACCGGGTCGTCACATGATCACTGTGCACAGGAGACTGTGTAAGGAGGTGACGACGGGAAAGAGATGTCAATAGACCGGCTGAGATACGCCGAGGCGCAGCACGTCTCGGATTTGAACGACGGAACGGTTCGTATGAACGAAAAGGAGGAACGAGGTAATGAAATCAACGCGGATCAACAAGGTCTTGGTTTTGGCGCTGATAGCGGTGTTTTTGGTAGTTGTGGGTTTCTCGGTTTCGGCCGGAGGGGCCGCGGAAACTGAGCGCGTGGTGTTGGCTACCGGCGGAACCGGCGGAGTGTATTACCCGCTCGGCGGCGCGATGGCCAATATCTGGAGCAACGAGGTCGAAGGTCTCAGCGCGAGCTCCGAGTCCACCGGCGCTTCGGTTGAGAACGTGAACCTTGTCAATTATCAGGAGTCGCAGTTCGGGCTCGTGCAGAACGACATTGCGTACTACGCCTTCAACGCGGTAGAGATGTTCGAGGATGAAGACCCGATGGAGAGCATGCGGGGCGTGTTCACGATGTATCCCGAGACCATTCAGATCATCGCACGCGCGGGTGCCGACGTACAGTCGATCGACGACATCGCCGGAAAGCGCGTTGCGGTCGGCGCTCCGGGAAGCGGCACCGAGGTGAACGCGCGCCAGATTCTGCAGGCGCACGACATCACGTACGACGACATTCGACAAGACTTCCTCTCGTTCGCTGAGGCTGCCGACGCGCTGCGAGACGGAAACGTCGACGTAGCCTTCGTCACGGCCGGTCTTCCCACCGCCAGTGTGATCGACCTCGCCACCAACACCGACGTAAACCTTGTCAGCATCGAGTCGGCTATGGTAGAGAGCATCATCGATCAGTGGCCCTACTACGCCGATGTCGCGATCCCGGGCGGAACCTACCCCGGCCAAGACTCCGACGTGCAAGCGGTCGCGGTTATGGCGATGATGATTGTTCACGAATCGCTCGACGAAGACCTGGTTTACAACATCACGAAGGCGACGCTCGAGAATACCGACGTGCTCGGCGATACGCACGATCGAGGCCGCGAGGTCACTGCAGAGACAGCCCTCGACGGTATGTCGATTGAGCTTCACCCGGGAGCACAGCGATACTTCGAAGAGCTTGGACTGATCAACTAAGCAGGTTGATTACCGGCTCGGAAACGAGCAAATTCACGATCTCAGAGCGAACCGGGCGTGCGATAAGACGCTTGGTTCGCTACTGAGAACCGACGATGCAACGCCGGCATCGACACCCCCGCGTCATTGGGAGAGCGTTATAACAATGCCCAAGAAAACGATTAACGAGGTCCGCATCAATCACCTGTGGTGTAAACGCTGCGGTATCTGTGTGCATTTCTGCCCTCGGCAGGTCTTCAGCGCCGGCGACGACAAGCTGCCTTACGTGCAGGATCTCGACCGCTGCATCGCCTGCCGTCTCTGCGAGTATTGGTGCCCCGACCTTGCGATAGAGGTCTTGACCGATGAGTGAAAAAACCGTCTTTGTTCAGGGCAACGAGGTCTGCGCAGAGGCCGCTCTCTATGCGGGAGTCGGCTTCTACGCGGGGTACCCGATCACGCCGTCTTCAGAGATCATGGAGCATATGTCTCGGCGCATGCCGGCGCTCGGGCTCACGTTTTTACAGATGGAAGACGAAATTGCCTCGATGGCGGCGATTATCGGAGCGTCGTTAACCGGCCACAAGGCCATGACCGCCACGAGCGGCCCGGGGTTCTCGTTGATGCAGGAAACCTTGGGGTTCGCGATAATGGCCGAGATACCGTGCGTGATCGCAAACGTTCAACGTGGAGGCCCGTCTACCGGGTTGCCGACCCAAGCGGCGCAATCGGACATCTACCAGGCTCGATGGGGCACCCATGGCGACCACGCAATCATCGCGCTCACCGCGTCTAATCACCAAGATCTCTTCGAGATCACGGTGGATGCCTTCAACATGGCCGAAACCTATCGCACGCCGGTGGTGCTGCTTCTCGACGAGGCGATCGGCCATTTGCGGGAAAAGGTGCAGATACCCAATCAGGACGAGCTTGAAGTTGTAAAGCGATTGCGCACCGCGGTGCCCGACGGGGTGGATTACCACCCGTACCTTCCACGAGAGGACGGACGGCTGCCGATGTCCGACTTCGGCGACAAACACCGGTACAACGTCACGGGCCTGTACCACAATATGTGGGGCTTCCCGACCACAAACCCCGATGTGATCAATACGCTTATCCACCACCTAATCGATAAGATCGAGAACAACCTGCACCAGGTTACACGATATAAGGAGTACTTCCTCGACGATGCGGAGTATATATTGGTGTCGTACGGCTGCTCGGCGCGATCGGCGTTACACACGGTCAAGAACCGCAGACAGCGCGGAATGAAGATCGGTCTGCTCGAGCTGCAGACGCTTTGGCCGTTTCCGGCCGGACTGGTTCGCGAGAAATGCTCGGCGGCTGAGTACGTCGTGGTTGTGGAGATGAACATGGGACAGGTGGTACACGAGGTAAAACGGGCGGTCGATCGTCCCGAGCGCGTGTTTCTCGCCAACCGGGTCGACGGCGAGTTCATTACACCCACTAACATCAAGAACGTGCTTCGCGTGATCGCGGGCAGAGGGGTGTAGAGATGGCGGTACAGGACTATATTCGCGACAGATTCTTTCCCCATATCTGGTGCGTGGGGTGCGGACACGGCACGGCGCTGAACGTGCTTCTACGATCGGTAGAAAACTTGGGTCTGGATAAGCGCGACATCGTGATGGTTTCCGGAATCGGGTGCTCTTCGCGCATGCCTGGGTATGTAGATTTTCACTCGCTGCACACCCTTCACGGGCGGGCGCTCGCGTTTGCCACCGGAACCAAGATGAGCAAGCCGGAACTCACGGTGCTGGTCCCGATGGGTGACGGTGACGCGCTCGCGATCGGCGGTAATCACTTCATACACGCGTGCCGAAGAAACATCGACATGACCGCTATCGTGTTGAACAACAGAATCTACGGCATGACCGGAGGCCAGTTTTCTCCGCTCTCGGGTCCCGGTGTCGTCGCGACAACCGCGCCGACCTCAACCTACGACCCCTCATTCGACGTAATGGAGCTTGCGGTAGGCGCAGGCGCCTCGTTCGCGGCGCGCGGAACCACTTATCACGTAATGGAACTACAGAAGCTGCTCGAGAAGGCGATTTCCCACAAAGGGTTTTCGGTTGTAGAGGTCCTCTCGCCCTGCCCCACTCACTTTGGACGCAAAAACCGCCAAGGCGACGGCGTAGAGATGTTTGAGTGGCTCAAGGACAACACCGTAAAGGTCGGATCGAAGGCCGCCGACGAGAATCAAGAGTTGATCACGCGCGGTATCTTTGTGGAAGAAGAGCGCCCCGAGTACTGTGAGCAGTACGCGCAGATTCTCGAACGTTCTCGGGAGGGATAAGCATCATGGAACGGTACAGACTGGTGTTTTGCGGCTCCGGAGGACAGGGAGTTATCACCGCGGCGATCATACTCGCGGAAGCCGCCGCGATTCATGATGGGCTCGAGGCCGTACAATCACAGTCCTACGGCGCTGCCGCGCGCGGCGGCGTAACCCGGTCGGACGTCATCATCTCAGACACCGATATAGACTTTCCGAAGGTCGTGCAGCCTAATTTTCTTGTCTGTCTCACCCAGGAGTCGTTCAACCGGTTTTACGGCATTCTGCGCCCCGGTGGTTTGATGATGCTCGATAGCGACCTCGTTCAGCCGGGGATGCGCGTAGAGGCTAGGCAGTATAGCCTTCCGCTGCACAAGACGGTGCAACAGGAACTCGGCACCGCGGTTGCGCTCAATATCTGTATGCTCGGCGCGCTGATCTGCCTGAAACCGATCGTAACGAAGGAATCGGTATTACAGGTCGTGAAGGAGCGGTTCGCCGCGCGCCACGTGCCGATGAACGAGCAGGCCTTGGAACTCGGATGGTCGCTCGCGCTCGACGCGACCCCAACATCAGACGAGCAGCGTGAGAGCACGGCGTAGGGTGCCTCGTAAGCACTCGGACGGTCGCGCGGAGGCTTACGGCACGAACTCCAGCACGAACTCGCTGCCGTGATGATGATTCACCGTGAGGCTTCCGCCGAGTTGCTCGG
>PUOW01000390.1 GCA_003552185.1 Spirochaetaceae bacterium | reverse complement strand
AGCCGTCGAAGCCGCGCAACACGCTGCTCGAGCGGCGGATGTGTGCTGAACAAACTCGAGAAGCGCTGCCCCGCGATCGGGTTCACGATGAACATATGCGACGCGGCCTCGTTGATACGCATTGGGTTGCGCTCGGCCGCGCGCGACATTTTGCTGAGCGCGCCGGCGAGCCCGTCGGGCGTTCCGGCGATTCGCGCTCCGGTGGCGTCGGCGAGATACTCGCGCGAGCGCGAGATCGCCATGCGCACCAGCATAGCGGCCAGCGGCGCGAGGATGATCGCAACGAGCTGCAGCAGTACCGCCGCCCCGTTGCCGCGGTTGCCGCGCATGCCGCCGAACATCAGGCGAAACTGTCCCATACGCGCAAGAAACGCGAGCGCGCCGGCGAGCACCGTCGCGAAGGTGCTGATCAGGGTGTCGTAGTTCTTGATGTGTGCAAGCTCATGCGCGATGACGCCCTCGAGCTCGCGGCGGTCGAGCATTTTGAGGATTCCCTCGGTTACCGCTACCGCGGCATTCTTGGGGTTGCGCCCGGTTGCGAAGGCGTTCGGTTGCGAAGACGGGGTGATGTAGAGCTTCGGCATCGGCATCGATGCGTTTTGCGTGAGCTTACGAACCATCGCGTAGAGTTCCGGCGCCTCGCTCTCGCTCAACGGACGCGAGCGCGTCATTTTTATTGCAATCTTGTCGCTCTTCCAGTAACCGATGAAGTTCAGCACAAGCGCCACGAGGAACGCCATAATCAGCCCACCCTCGCCGGCGATCGCCCCGCCGAGCAGAATGAACACGATCGTGAGAAGCGTCATGAGAAAAAAGGTCTTTATCCGGTACATATTTGGTTGTGCCCTCCGAGTTGAAGTATACCGGTAGCAAGGAACGGTTGGCAACGGCGCGCCGCAGCCGCCGGGCCCGCCGCACACGGCAAACCCGCAGTACCGCCCGATCTCGCCGGGCGTGGCCGGCCGGCTTTCGTTCCGGCTATACCGATTGACCCGATTCTGCGTCTGCTCTAAACTGTGCCCGCGGCGTGGTTTGCGTCCGCGCGGTCAGTCGCACGGGCGGTCGTATGGCCTTCACCGCTCCGTTTTTCGTAAGATAACGTTAATTTTCTGTTGAGGAGGGAGAGATGGATCCTGTTGTTATGCAAGCGTTAGTGCTCGCAGCCGGGGTGATCTCGCTACTCTTCGTTGTCTTCTTGACGCGCCGTATTCTGCGCGAGAAAGAGGGTGATCGAAGAATGCGCGAGATCGGGCGCGAGATTAGAAAAGGTGCCGGGGCATTCATGCGGCGCGAGTTCAAGATCCTGGTGGTCTTCACGCTCGTGGTCGCGGTGATTCTCGCGATCTTTATTGAACCGCGTCCGTGGTCGGCGATCGCGTATGTGCTCGGCACCATAACCTCGGCCTTAGCGGCGTACGTCGGTATGTCGGTCGGTACGCGTGCCAACGGGCGCACCGCCAATGCCAGCGCACGAAGCTGGGATCAAGGGCTGAAGATTGCGTTCTCGGCCGGAGCCGTGATGGGCTTCTCGGTTGTGGGCCTCGGTCTTCTTGGCGTTGCGATTCTCACCTTGGTATACGGCGACCCCTATATCTCGTTGAGCTTTGCGTTCGGCGCCTCGGCAGTAGCGCTGTTCCTCCGCGTGGGTGGCGGTATCTTCACCAAGTGTGCCGACGTGGGCGCCGACCTCGTCGGGAAGGTTGAACACAGCATCCCGGAAGACGACCCGCGCAACCCCGCGGTTATCGCCGACAACGTCGGTGACAACGTCGGTGATATCGCCGGTATGGGTGCCGACCTCTACGAGTCGTACGTCTCCTCGATCGCCGCCTCGATGGTGCTCGCGGTTGCGGTGCTGGGGCCGGAGCAGGGCGTTATGCTGCCGTTGATGCTCGCCGGGCTCGGCATTATCGTCTCGATCATCGGGATGCTCTCAGTACGTCCGCAGGCCGCCGATTTGCCGTTCGATCAGCAGGTCGCCAAGGTGCACAGCACCATGAACTTCGGCGTCTACGTCAGCAACATCCTGATGATCATCCTGAGCTTCATCTTGATCAACTGGTACGTCGGTGAGCTCGCTCTGTTCTGGGCCTTGATCTCGGGTCTTATCGCCGGATTCCTGATCAGCCTCTCGACCGAGTACTTCACCTCGGCCGAGTACGCGCCGGCCAAGCGGATCGCGCACTCTTCGCAGAGTGGGCCCGCGGTCACGATCATGGAAGGCATGGGCGTCGGCATGATGAGTACCGTGGCGCCGGCGCTTCTGGTTGCGCTCGCGACCGTTGTGGCGTACGCCTTTGCCGGGCTTCTCGGTATCGCGATTGCCGCGCTCGGCATGCTGATTAACCTTGCAATGCTGCTCTCGATGGACTGTTACGGTCCGATCGCGGACAACGCCGCCGGTATTGCCGAGATGGCCGACCTCGGACAGGACGTCCGCGAGCGCTGCGAGGCGCTCGACGCGGTCGGGAACACCACCGCGGCGCTCGGAAAAGGCTTCGCGGTGGGCTCGGCGGCGCTTGCGTCGCTCGCTTGGATCGCGACCTACTTCGAGGTCGCCGAGGTTGAGATCGCGAGCCTGAACAACCCGGCGGTTATCGCGGGTGTGTTTATCGGCGGTATGCTGCCGTTCCTGTTTAGCGCGCTTGCGATGAAGGGCGTGAGCGACGGATCTTACGACATCGTCGAGGAGGTTCGCCGTCAGTTCCGCGAGATCACCGGCCTGATGGAAGGCACCGCCAAAGCCGACTCGGTTCGTTGTGTCGATATCGCGACGAAGCGCGCGGTCAAGTCGATGATGCTACCGGGAATCATCGTGCTGCTGGTGCCGTTGGTGCTCGGGTT
>PUOW01000442.1 GCA_003552185.1 Spirochaetaceae bacterium | reverse complement strand
GCGAGCTCGGCTTGCTTGCGACCGCGCATCCTGAGGACCGTGAGCTGGTTCTCGACGCGCTCGGCAACGAAAACGGTGCCGAGGCGGTTCGTTTTGTGGCTCGGCACCGGCGGCACGACGGCAGCTACCGGTGGTTCGAGACGGTAGGGCGGCGGCGCGTGTTGGAAACCGGGAGAGAGATCGTGGTGTTCAACACGCGCGACGTGAGCGAGCGCATCGAGGGAGAGCAAGCCCTCGAACGCGCGTTGCAGGAAAAGCAGTATCTACTGCAGGAGCTCAACCATCGCGTCAAGAACAATCTCTCGCTTGTGAGCGCGTTGATCTACACCAAGGAAGACGCGCTCGGTGGTGAGGTTGATCTGTCCGATCTGCGCAATAGAATCGACACGGTACGCTTGGTGTACGACAAGCTGCACCGTGCCGAGGAGGTAAGCTCGGTAAACCTCCGTGAGTATCTGAACGATCTCTTGACGACGGTGTTTGCGTCGTTAAGTGGCCGCAGCGTCAAGGTGGAGGCCGAGATCGCGAGCGTGCACGCCTCGCCCGGCGTCGCGGTTCCGCTGGGGCTTATCGTCAACGAGATCGCGACAAACGCGGTCAAACACGCCTTCGAGCCGCAGGTCGTGGCGGCCGAGGCCGAGCCGAGCTTCCGAGCAAGCCTCTCGGCGGGAGAGCCCACCTCAGCCTCAGGGGGCGCTCAGGACTACGTGCTCGAGCTTTCGAATAACGGCCCGCCGATCCCCGACTCGGTAGATCTCGAGAATCCTGCGAGCCTCGGGATGCAACTCATCACGCTGCTCTCGAAACAGATCGGCGGAGCGCTCGAGCTACAAAGGACTCCTCACCCCAGCTTCATGATACGTTTTCCGCTCGAGACGGGGTGAAACGGCCCGCTGAAGCCACGCCGGCCGAAGCAACCGCGGCCTAAACCGCGACGAGCGCGCAAAGCGCAAGGCGCAAAGCGCGAAGCCGCGGTGCACGCGGGCTTCGCGCCGGCGAGATGCTCATCGGAGCACCACGATTCTCCCTTCAACGGTCGGAAACAACGGGCTGTTTTGCTGGATATACTCGATGAACATCTGCGTGTCTATCATCTCGTGCTCCGCGATCTGGGTTGCGTCTCCCAGAACGGAGTAGTCGTCGCCGCCGGCGGCGAGAAAGTCGTTCGTAGCGAGCGTGTAGGTGGCGTTCGGGTCCAGTTCCGAGCCCGCTACATAGACGCGCTCTATCCGCTCCCCGTCCGGGTTCTCAGGGTTGAAATAAAGACGAATCCCGCTCACCTGCAGAAAAGCGCCGGATACCTCGGGATAGTAGGAAACACCCCGCTCGAGGGTTTCGAGCACCTCGGCCCCGGTCATCTCGAGCGTCACGACATTGTTTTCGAACGCCATGATCTCCATCGCGGTCTCGAGCGTGATGGCACCCATCGAGGCCGAGTCACGAATACCGCCTCCGTTATAGATCGCGATATCGGCTTCGGTGTAATAGCGAATCACGTCGGTGACGAGATTACCGAGGTTGGTTTCCTGCGTCCGCACGTGCTGCCGCTCGCCGTTCAGCGAGAGGCCGGCTTCCCCGATCTCGGTGTCCAGCGCACTCAGGTGAACGCCCCCAAACAGCATCGCAATACCCAAAACCGCTACTCCGACTGTTCGAAGCTTCCTCTTGCCCATCTCGAATCCTCCTTAGTTTAACGGACGAATTGCAGGCCCGCACACGCGCGGCGCGGGCTCATAAGCCGAGCATTAGCGCGCGAACCTCGTCGCGGAACTCTTCGAGCATCTCTTCGACCTGCGAGTCGGGCTCGAGGTCGCCGACCTCTCGTGCGGAGATCAAACGTGCCTTGAACTGGGGCCGATTGTCCTCGAGCTCGAGATACACCACCCCGATATCTTTAGCGTACTCGTACGCCTGCACAAACAGGGTGCCGTGGTGTAGCTCTCCTTCAGGGAGGCGATCATGGCTGTGCCCGTCGACAAAGAGGTCGATCCCCGGAGCTTGTTCGGCAACCTCGGTTGAGGGGTAGTTGCGGCCAAACCCTACGTGTCCAAGCGCGATCACGATATCGACATCTTGCTCTCTGAGCTCGGAGATATAGGTTCGCGCGGCCTCCGCCATATCTCTGAACTCTATGCCCTCTATGTTTCGCGGATGCGTCGTGTGATAGGTGTCGGGAGTTGCGAGGCCGAGTATTCCGACGCGTAGGTCATCAAACTCGCGGACAACGTAAGGGTTGAACAACAGCTCATCGTCTTTGTAGACGTTTGCCGCGATGAGATCGAACTCAATTTGGTCTTTGAGCTCGAGCAGCCGCTGATAGCCGAAATTGAAGTCGTGGTTGCCCGGCACCATTACGTCGTAGCCGGCGGCGTTCATGGTGGCGACCGTGCTTCGCCCCTCGAGCCGGTTGGTGATCGGCCTTCCGTGCACGGTATCGCCGGCATCGAGCACAAGCACGTGTTCGTACTTTGCGCGATAGTCGTCAATTATTGCGGAGATCAGCGGCATGCCGAGCAGCGGAACCTCGGCGTCTAGATCGGTCTCGATGCGGCCGTGAATATCGTTTGTGTGGAGGATCACCAAGTCTTGCGCAGCCAGCGGGGCTACCCCCACAAACACAAGCAACAAGATAACGGCGCAAAGCACCGTGGGAGCACCGCGTCTATCGGCCATCGTCGTTATCCCCCTTTCACCCGAACCTTTCACCCGAACCTTTCACCCGAACCTTTCACCCGAACCTTTCACCTGAAGCGTACCGCAATCATACCAGCGCCTATCGCGGTGTGGCAACAAAACGTGAAGGCGCTCAGAACAATTGAGGCTCAATTCTCCTGCAATTCTCTTAGTTCGTGTCG
>PUOW01000267.1 GCA_003552185.1 Spirochaetaceae bacterium | reverse complement strand
CTCCACAACTGGCAAAGGGAACCGCCATGCTATGCATCACGCGCCGTTCTGGCGAAGAGATCGTCGTCATCGACAAGGAAACCGGTGAGCAGATGACCATCGTCCTTCGAATCCATGGAAACCAGGTTCGATTCGGCATGCAGGCATCACAACGCTTCCAGATCCTCCGAAAAGAGCTCCATGAACGTCAGTTGGCCGCAGCCATGGCTGCGGATTAACCAAGAACCTTCCTCTCTCGGCCCCGGCGGGTCCGGGGTCTTTTCCCAGTCTCCGTGTGCACTCATAACGCATCCTGGACCTGCACTCACAACGCGTCTTCGCCATTCTTGCGCTAGGATCAGGCAGTTCCACCGGCCCGCGTAGAGCTTAACCCCATCGTTGGGCATTCACGGCCGCGTGCGAACTCTGCGTCGCCCGGGTCCATGAAGCACGCCGGAATCCACCCATTACTAAATCCGACGCAGATGCTCTAAGGTGGGTTGTATCCTGCACCAAATACCATCCCTTCTTTCAAGTTGGGCAAAAGACGCTGACCGGTATCGCCATTCACCAAGAATGATACACTGATGCCACCATGATGTTTTCGGGGTCATCAAAATGGACTACAGCACTACGCACCATGTTCCCAGTCTAAAGGATGTCGAGTTACTCGACCGGGCACAAGCAGCATTTGCGTTGGCTACGGAGATTCCCGGAACACAGGGAGGCAATCTAACGGTCGATGTTGCGGGCGAGAGACATCAGTTCAAGCCCGATGATGCTGAGGCCATCCAGAATCTACGAAGCGGTCTTGCCGGTGTTGATGGGAGATACATCTCATCGATCACTATTTCGGTAAGGGTGCCCGGAGCCAAGAGCCAAAACCCGGGTAACATCGCCTTTACGGTAACTCGGAACAACCCCAATCCGGTCGCCAACCTGAAAGTCTCGACGAACAATGTCGGCACGAGTACGGTCGCGTTGCTTCCTGCTCTCGAAGCAGTCGTGGCGAAATTTGAGCCAATCGATCCCGTAGAATCCAAAGTCGAGTTCGCCACCGACGATGCTACGCAATATCTGCGCGCTCTGGATGAGAAGCTACAACAATTGAGCAATGTCGCGATCGAGCAAACCGAGAGGGTGACCGAAAGCTTACGAACACAGGCATTGCGGAACGAGGATGTCCTTCGAGAGCACCGGGAGAAGCTCGAAGAGGAATATGCCCGTCGCCACGCCGAACTCGACAAGCAACGAGAGGTGCTTGAGGAGCGGATCAAGGACGTTGATCTTGCGGATGCCAAGACCTCTCGCCGACGGTTACGAGAGCAACTGAAGCAGAAACTAGATGAATTGGCGGCAGAACTGAAATTTACCGCCCAAACCAATCGGGATCGTTTCGTGCTCTATGGCGTGCTCGGTCTTGCCCTATTCGTGGGCGCGTTCGTAATCATCGAAGCCACGCTGGCGCTACGGGATCCCACCGTGATGGAGTCGGATGGTTGGATTTACCTTGCGCTTCGCGCTGGGTTGGGATCCGCATTGTTTGGCGGCGTTCTCATCTACTTCATCCGGTGGCAATCGGCCTGGGTGCGCGAGAGAACCCGAGAGGAATTGCGTCTATTGCGTACGAGTCTCGATGTTGAACGTGCGAGTTGGGTCGTAGAAAGTCTGGTGGAATTCAAGAATGAGGAGATCGACCAGATGCCCGAAGCACTTCTTGCCGCGGTGACCCGCAACCTTTTCGCCGATCCTGGGCAGAGTGCAGAGATTACGACTCCGATTGACGACGTCGCGGAGATACTTCGAAGCGGCGCTCAAACCGTAAAGTTGAAACTCGGTGAGCATGAGGTAACTCTGGATAGGCGTGCCCTCAAGGGGCTTTCTGCGACTTCGAAGGCAGGGAGTTGACCCGCTCGGGGTGACTATTCCTGCCCTGCCAGCCATTCACGAGCGAGTCTCTGTGCCTCGGCGATCTGGGTGGGGGTCATTTGCGAGGCTAGGCGACCGCGATTATGCGCGGCAGCTTCATTCCCCTGCGATGCTGCCAGGTTGAACCACTTGTGGGCGAGTACATGGTTTTCAGGCGTGCCCTTGCCGAGGAGGAACATGTTTCCGAGGTTGAATTGCGCTCGCGAAAGACCCTGCTGCGCTGCCAATTCATACCAATGAGCAGCCTCTTGATAGTCTTGGGAAACCCCCAAGCCTTCGGCATACAGAAAGCCTAGGTTGTTCTGGGCGTCAGCCAGCCCTTGTTGTGCAGCTAAACGGAACCAACGTACAGCCTCGGAATAGTCTCGGGGATCAGTCAAGCCGGCGTAATGCAGATACCCGAGACTATATTGCGCTTCCACGAGGCCCTGTTGTGCGGCCAACTGGAACCATCGAGCAGCTTCGGAAAAACTTTGAGGAACTCCGGAGCCATCGGAATACAGAACTCCGAGAAAATACTGCGCTTCAGGGTATCCCTGTTGAGCGGCCATTCGATACCATCGAGCTGCTTCACGGTGGTCTTGAGCAATTTCCTCGTACATGCCCCCGAGTAGGAACTGTGCTCTGGGGTCGCCCTGTTCAGCCAGTGGACGCCAAATCTGCAGGACCTCGGCGTACTGACCACCCTCTAAAGCCCCTGGGGTGGTGACAGAATCCGGCGCATCGAGCGTTGCGCAAGACGCCAGCAGCACAGTCAGAATGATCAGGATGTGCGGTAGATGCATGGCTTTCATGGGAGCCCCTCTCTGCAATGCCTTCCTCCAACCCTAGTCCTATGGGCTTGGCTCTATCGCCCGGAAGGATATAGAACCATAGTGTAGTGGGATCAGGATAGGCATTCCTTGTCCGCGTGGTCAACGCGGGTTCAAGGATTACGAGTCACACTCG
>PUOW01000168.1 GCA_003552185.1 Spirochaetaceae bacterium | reverse complement strand
GCGACCGGCTGAGGATTTCATTTATGCGAGATGTCGAAGAGCAGGCAATGCAGCGCGCGTTCGAGGCGGAGTCTGTTGCGAAGGCGCAGCGCGACGTGCGTCTGGCCGCCTTTCTCGCCGCGGTCCTGTTTGCGCTGTTCTTGATGCTCGATTACATCGCGTACCCGAGCTTGTTTCGAACGTTCCTCACGATTCGATCGATCACGGTTATCGGAAGCGTCGTCGTGATCTTCGCGGTAGCCACCGAGACGGGTTCCCGTTACGCGCGCGAGCTCGGTACGCTCGCGTATGTAATGTGGGCCGGTTCGATCGTGGTGATGGTACACCTTTCCGGCGGATACGCGAGCCCGTACTACGCGGGAATCAATCTAGTGCTGATTGCGTTTCTGTTTCTCTTGCCGTTAGATTTCAAGCGCACGCTATTCGTATGCGTTGCGGTCTACACGGGGTATCTTCTCCCGAGCCTATTCGGAACCGGGGTGCGTGATTTCCCGGTGTTCGCCAACAACCATTTCTTCCTGATCACTACCATGACCTTGGTTGTGGTCAGCGCCTTTCTCTCGACGCGCATGCGCTACAAGGAGTTTGAGGCGCGCTACCGGCTCGCGCGTGCGAACGAGGACCTCACCGAGCTCGATTCCTTGAAGTCGCAGTTCTTTGCGAATATTAGCCACGAGGTTCGCACGCCGCTCACCTCGATCCTCGGTCCGGTTTACGATTTGTATCAGGGTGACCTCGGCCGGCTCACGCCTGATCAGCACGCGATGGTGACGCAGATCTACCGCAACGCGCTGCGCTTGCTCGATATGATCAATCAGATGTTGGATTTCGCGAAGTTCGAGGCCGGCAGAATGGAGCTGAGACTGTCACGAATTAGCTTGCTTGACGCGGTTAAAGCGGTGACCGCCGCATTTGGGGACGTGGCGGCTCAGAAAGGAATCGAACTCGCACACGAGGTGACCGGAGAGGTTCCCACGGTGTACCTCGACCGCGAAAAACTCGAACGCATTCTCTCGAACCTGGTGCGCAACGCGATCAAGTTCACTCACAGTGGTTCGGTGCGCGTGGCGCTCTCCGCCGAGGAGGAGTTCGTGGTGCTGCGTGTGGTGGACACCGGAATCGGGATCGAGCAGGATCATCTCGAGACGGTGTTCGAGCGCTTCCGCCAGGTCGACGGGTCGCTCTCGCGGCGCTACGAAGGCACCGGGCTCGGCTTGTCCATCGTGAAGGAATCGGTGGATATGCAGCACGGCAGCGTGACGGTTGCAAGCACACCGGGCGAAGGCTCGTGTTTCACGGTGCGTCTCCCGATCGATCTCGACGAGCGAGAGCCGAACGCCCCGATCGAGCGTCGATCCACCGACCGCCGCACCGCCGACCGGCCGTTCGACGGGGCCGACCGCCGGCGCGGGCCGCGACGCAGCGCCGATAGCTCCGAGATTCGGTTACAGAACCTGGCGTTCGTGGATAAGATATCGGCCCTCGAGCGGCCCGACGGCGGAACGAGCGAGCCCGATGTCGCTACGTTCGAGGGGCTTCGCGTTCTGTACGTTGAGGATAACGCCGATTTACGCGAGTACGTGATGACGATGCTGTCGCGGCTCGGACACCGGGTGCGGGTAGCTGCCGATGGGCGTGAGGGGCTTGAGAAATTGACGGCGGACCCGCCGGACGTCGTGGTGTCCGACATCATGATGCCCCGCATGGACGGTTACGAGCTTCTGAACGCCGTCAAGTCCGACGAGCAAACCGCCACAATACCGGTGGTGCTAACCACAGCCAAGTCGGAGCTCGATGCCCGCATCGAGGGGTTCGAGACCGGGGCCGACGACTATCTTGCGAAGCCGATCATCATACGCGAGCTCGACGCTCGGATCCGCAATCTCGTCGCCGGGCGTCGACTGCAGGAGGCTGCGATCCGCTCCGAAGAGCTCGAAGCTCGAATCGAGGCACTGTCGCTGAGTTTTTCGCAATCGCTCGAGCTCAAGGATCGCTACACCGCCGGTCATGCGGTCGATGTGCTTACCTTCGGGACGATGATTGCCGAAGAAATGAACCTCGTGGTAGACGCGTGCGTTCGAGACTCGCTGCTGCTGCACGACATCGGCAAAATCGGAATACCCGACCGCGTACTGTTCAAACCCGGAAGCCTCGACCCCGACGAATGGGAAACGATGAAGATGCACTCCGAGCTCGGGGCCGAGCTGCTGCAACGCTTTGACCACTTCAAACCGGTAGCCGAGATCATACTGGCGCACCAAGAGCGTTACGACGGGACGGGATACCCGCGCGGACTGAGAGGCGACGAGATACCGCTGATCGCGCGCGTGATCGGGGTTGCCGACGCGTGGCACGCGATGACCGAGGATCGAGTGTACCGCAAAGCCCTCAACGAGCGCGAAGCCGCGCTCGAGCTGCTGCAGAACAAAGGCACACAGTTCGATCCGGACGTCGTGGAGGCGCTGCTACGCGGTCTCCTCAAGCGCGGAATGCTCGATCCCGCCGAGCTCCAAAAAGCGCGCGACATGGTCAATTTCCGAAAACTGTAGACCGCTACTCCTGGGGCAACGGCACGAGCTTGTGACGAGGAAACCGAAGCGAGAGCTGCGTGCCGAGCTCGTGCCGGTCCGTGGTTTGGAGGTAGATCGTTCCTATCGGAGTGTCGAACTCGTAGTCGCGGTGCGCGCCGGAGTACGCCGCGTAGCTGACGGTAGCCGGTAACCCGAGCCCGGCGGCGGCGGTCTCGAGATGCTCCGGGCGGATCATGAAGCTCGCCTCCGGGCCCGGTTCGGCACGGTGCGCTTCGGCGGCGCCCCGACCGCCGGCGCCAAAGGCCGTTTGCGGCAGCCTCAGCAGCTGTTCGCGGGTCAGGATGTTGGCGCGTCCAAGAAAGCGCGCGCAGTACTCGGTCTGAGGGTGCTCATATAGACGTTCGGGACTGCCCTCGTCCTCGATGCGTCCGTCTCGCAGCACGATGATACGGTCGGAGAGCGCAAGCGCCTCGCCGCGGCTGTGCGTAACGAACACCGTCGGGATGCCGAGGCGGCGCTGCACCTGCACCAGGTAGCGCCGAAGCTCCTCGCGGCGTTCGGTGTCGACCGCCGAGAACGGTTCGTCGAGCAAAAGCCCGCGTGGGTGCACCGCGAGCGCACGTGCGAGCGCCACCCGTTGCTGCTCTCCGCCGGAGAGCGTCTGCACCCCCCGCGACCCGAACCCGGCGAGCCCTACGAGCTCGAGCAGCTCCTGAGCACGGCGTCGGCGTTCCGGCGCCGGTACGCGTTGCACACGGAGCCCGTACGCGACGTTTTCGGCGACGTTGAGATGCGGGAACAGCGTATAGTCCTGGAAGACGTACCCCATCCGCCGGCGCTGCGCCGGAACCTCGGTTACCTCAACGCCGTCGACCGTGATGCTGCCGCGGTCGGGCCGCTCAAAACCCGCGAGCAGGCGCAGGGTGGTGGTTTTGCCGCTGCCGCTCGCGCCGAGTAGGGTCAGGATCTCTCCGTCGGCCACCGAGAGGCTGAGGGCAATCGTAAAGTCGTCGAAACCTCGGTACAGATCCTCGGCCCGAATCACAAGCCCTCCTGTTCGCGCGCCTGCGAGGTAAGATCTATCGCGACGAACGCCACGGCAACCACAATGATGTACCAGACTCCGAGCGCGAGCGCTACATCGAAGCTCTGAAACCCAATCAGCCGATACATCGCGATCGGGAAGGTGACGATCGCGCCGCGCCCGATCGTGAGTACCGCGGTGAAGTCGGCCAGGCTGAGCGCAAACCCAAAGGCGTACGCGTTTAGAATGCTGCGCCAGAGCACCGGGATCTCGAGCGTTCGAACGCGAAACAGCGTGCCGGCACCCAGGCTCTTTGCGGTCTCGGTGTAGCGAAGCGGAAGCCCCTCCATCCCTCCTCTAAGAATCCTGAACACCAACGGGAACGCCATCACTCCCTGCGCAACGATGATCAAGACCGGCCCGGGAATGATACCGAACCACAGAAGCCGGAGCCCCAAGCTGAAGGTGACCCCGGATATCGCGAGCGGCGCCATCGTCAGTGTGTCGAGCCACGGAACCTTCCTTCCCCGTACCGCCCGCGCCGCAATAAAGCCGGCTGCGGTGGTGACGGCCGCGCAGATTCCCGCGATCGTGAGACTGGTGGTCACGAGCTCGAAGAAATCGGCGCGGATAATCTGGTGTATATCGCGGTCGCCGATGCTACCGGCGAGTAACGACCGAAACGCGGCGGTGCTCCAGCTCCCGTCGCGATAAAACGCACGCAGCGCGATCGAGCCGAGCGGCGCGAACAGAAAAAGCGCCAGCGCCGCCCAGTAGCCGTAGCAGACCACCGCGGTGAGCCACGGCATCTCGCGCCCGGAACGCATCACGAAGCGTCGCCCCCGCGTCGCGACCGCAACTCGTCGTGCCGCAAGACGGTGCGCCGCGAACACCGCCGCACCGCACACCGCGAGCTGCAGCAGCGCGAGCGCGCCGGCGGCGCTGAGATTGAGGTTCATGAACATCGCTTGGTAGATGCGCACCTCGAGCGTGGCGAACCGCACGCCGCCGAACACCAGCACCACGCCGAAACTCACAAAGCAGTAGAGGAATATGACGGTCGCGGCGTTGAGGATCGCCGGCAGAAGCAGCGGCAGGTGTAGGCGCAGCACCCGCCTCGCGTTACCTTCGCCGAGGCTTAGCGAAACCTCTCGGAGCCGTTGATCGACCTGCATCCAGGCGGTCGAGATCATTCGAAGCGCAATCGAGATATTGAACAGCACATGCGCGAGAATGATACCGCCGGCCGAGTACACAAACGCGAAACGCGTGCCGAGCAGTTGATTCAAGACCCCGTTGCGCCCGTAGAAGCTGATGATCGCGAGAATCACGATCAGACTCGGGAGCACGAACGGAAGCAAACTCACGCTCTGCACTACTCGTCGTCCGGCAAAGCGGATGTGAGAGAGAAAGTAGGCTCCCGGAAGCGCGATCAGGATCGAGAGCGCCGCCGAAACCGCCGCCTGAATCACCGAGAAGCGCAGGCTACGCCAGGTGCCGGCCTGGGCCGCCACGCGGCGAGCCTCCTCGAACCAGGCGGATGCGCCGCGCTCGAACGCTCCGGCCCCCAGCACCGTGAGCACCGGCGGGACCAAGAGCAGAACGAACACCGCCGCAATCAGGTACGGCGCCCCCGATCTCAACGCATCACGTCTTCCCATTGCTCGAGCCAAGTTTCGAAGTTCTCCTCCACCAGTTCAGGATCGAGGGTTACGCTGCGATCTATACCGGGGCCGGTCTGAAAGGCGTCGGGGAGCGTAACCCCGGGGTGTATCGGGTACATGATCTGCGACAGAGGAATCTGCTCTTGGAACTCTTCCGAGACGATGTAATCGATCAGGCGCTCGGCGTTGCGTCGGTTGCGAGCGCCGCGGACGATTCCGGCTACCTCCACCTGCAGATAGGCGGCACCGTCGAACACCGCTGCGTTGTAGCGATCGGTGTCTTCGAACTCGCGATGATACGCCGGGCTGGTTTCGTAACTAACCACCATCGGCGCCTCGCCTTCGGTGTACAGTCCGTAGCCTTCCGACCAGCTTCCGCTCACCGTCAGCACGTTGTCTCGAAACTCACGCCAGAACTCGAGATAGCCGTCCTCGCCGAACTCCGCGATCGTCGCGAGCAGGAAGTTGCGTCCTGGGGAGCTGGTTCCGGGGTGCAACATAATGAAGCTGTCGCGAAATCGCGGATCAAGGAGGTCTTCCCAGTCGACGGGAGGGTCTTCGAGACCGTGGCTATCGTAGTTCACCGTGATATAGCCGTAATCGAACGGGACAACGAGAAACTCCTCGTCCACCAGGAGCTCGGGCCGCACCAGTTCTAAGGAGCTCGGTTCGTAGGGTTCGAGTAGGCGGTCCTCGCGCAGGCGCGGCAGGTAGCTTTGATCGAACCCGATCACCGCGTCGGCGACCGGCTCGTTGCGCTCGAGGTAGAGCTGCGTGTAGACCGCGCCGGTCTCTCCGATGCGCTCGAGCTCCACATCTACGCCGTACTCGGTATCGAAATACTCGACGATGCTGTCTCGAAGCGTGCCGGGTAGCGATCCGTAGCTGTACACAATCAGCTCGTCGGTCTCTTCGAGCCGACGCTCCTCAGGGTCTACGAACTCGGTCTCTCCAACGCCGGCCGCAAATAACGCCGGCGTCGCGGCCAGCAGCGCAACTGCGATTGCCGCACTCATTGCCGCAGTTCTTTTCATCGGAACGGTTTTCATACAGTCCTCCTTGCCTCATGCTGCGCGGGACCATACTCTACGATTGGGTGTGGCTTGCGATCTAATCGCCTGAGATTTAACTGCTTGAGCTGTTTAAGAGGGTGAACACGCAACGCGCCATTTCCTCCGCCGGCATTATCCGGGTCAGGTTCAAGGGTATGATCTCAGCCGGCGCCGCCGGCACCCCTATGGCCCCTGATGGGCTTCCTAGAACATAGTGCTACCGGCCGCCGAAGTCAAGCTCAGGCGCAGTCTCGCCGGCTCCGTACGCCGTCTCGCGCGCTCGCAGCATATCGAACAGCACCGCGTTCAGCGGGGCCGGTGTTTTCAGCTCGTTCGAGAGGCGCAGTACCGTGCCGCCGAGCATCTCTACCTCGGTTTTTCGCCGAGCCTCAACGTCCTGTAACATCGAGGGCTTGCCGTCGGCGGCGAGCCCTTGCATGATTTCGTGCCACTTCTCGATATCCTCGGGGCCGAGCTCTATCTTGAGTATCTTCGCCGCGGCGACAACTTCGAGCATCGCGGTGTCCATCAGCCGCATCGCGTGTGCGTTTTCACGAAACGGACCGAACGGGAGGCCCAGCACCGCCGCGGTTTGATTGATCCCGACATTGATCATGAACTTCCACCACAGTACCCGCAGCATGTCCGGCGGAATCTCGACCGTGAGGCCGCCGCCGCGCAGGAGCTCGGCCACCGCTTGCACCGTGGAATCGGGCGGCTCGTTCTGCGCTCGGCCGACATATAACCGACCCTGCGATTGGTAGGTAATGCGATTTTCGGTTCGCAATGCATCGATGCCCAACGCCACGCCGTAGAGCACCCGCTCCCAACCGTAGCGCTCGGCGAGGCGCTCCTCGCTGTCGATACCGTTCAAGACCGAGAGGATCATGGTGTCGGGGCCTACCGCCGGCGCAATCTGCTCGACAGCCTCTCGTAACTGCGGATGTTTCACCGCCACGATTACGAGGTCGAACGGGTGCTCGAGTGTCTCGAGGCGCTGTACGCCGACCTCGCTCGGCAGGTCGTTTACCACGACACCGGTTCGCGCGAGCCGCTCGGCGCGCTCGCCCTCGGCCAGGAACACCACCTCGAGCTCGGGTCGCGTGCTGAGCCGGGTTGCGTAGACCGCGCCGAGGCCACCCGCGCCGATGACTGCCACGCGTCGAAAATCCGGGGTGTTGATCGTTTGGTTGCTCATAGTCCCTACTATACGCGCTCCTGCGGAGTTGCGAAAGCCGTAGGACGCCCCGGGCCATTCCCGGGTGCAATCGGGGCCGCAGTCGGCGGCCGCAGTCGGCGGGCGAGGCCCGCGGCCATAGGTTGCACCGCAACGGGTAACGGGTATAGTCTTGTGACGATCAAACACAGAAATCGTCGCTGTTGCACAGGCAAAAGGAGGGACTGCTACGTGAAGATTGTTGTACTCGACGGATACACCCTCAACCCCGGGGACAACCCGTGGACCTCGGTTGAGCAACTCGGAGAGCTCACGGTGTACGACCGAACTCCACGCGAAAAGGTAGTTGAACGCGCGCGCGACGCCGAAATCGTTCTTACCAACAAAACTCCGATCACCCGCGAGGCGATTGCGGAGCTCCCGAACCTGCAGTACATAGGCGTACTCGCGACCGGCTACGATATCGTCGACACCGCGGCCGCGCGCGAGCGCGGTATTCCGGTCAGCAACGTCCCGGTATACGGCACCGACTCGGTTGCGGAGTACGTGTTTGCGCTGATCACCTCGTATTTTCGCCGGCCCGCGCTGCACTCGGAGTTGGTGAAGGCCGGTGAGTGGCAGAAGGCGGGCGATTTCTCGTTTTGGCGGACGCCGCTCGCGGAGCTGGCCGGAAAGACGATCGGGATCGTCGGGTTCGGCCGTATCGGCCGGCGCGTCGGTGAGCTTGCGCGCGCGTTCAAGATGCAGGTGCTCGCGTATGACGTCTGCGGCAAGGCGCCTTCGAGCTTTGAGGTAGGCTGGGCCGAACTCGAGGAACTCTTTCGTGTCTCGGATGTGGTGACGCTGCACTGCAACCAAACTCCGGAGAACACCGGGCTGGTGAGCAAAGCGCTGTTGAGTATCATGAAATCTCAGGCCTTGCTCATCAACACCGCCCGCGGCGGGTTGGTGCAGGAACAGGATCTCGCCGACGCGCTCAATCACGGCGTGATCGGGGGTGCCGCGGTCGATGTGGTCTCGAGCGAGCCGATCTCCGAGGACAATCCGCTGCTGCACGCGCGCAACATCACGATCACACCGCATATCGCCTGGGCCGCGCTCGAGGCGCGGAGGCGACTGATGCAGACCACGGCCGAGAACATCGCGGCGTTTCAAAACGGCGCCCCGATCAACGTGGTGAACTGAAACGGTGAACCGAAGAGGTGGGCTGAGCCGATGCATCACCAATTGTTGACCTCGGAGTTCACCGGCGCCTCGCTCACTACGCCGAACAGGATTGTGCTGCCGCCGCTGGTCTCGTGGAACTCGGGCGAAGACGGGACGGTCCGAGAGCGTCACATCGAGCACTATCACTCCTTACGGGGGCCCGGTCTCATGATCGTTGAGGCTACCGCGGTAGCGCCCGAGGGGCGGCTTGCGGCAACGCAGCTCGGTGCGTTTTCCGACCGGCAGTTCGACGGATTGGCCCGGTTGGCCGAGACGCTGCGGAGCGACGGAGCGGTGCCCGGGATACAGCTGCATCATGCCGGCGGGAAGACGACGCTTGAGAAGAACTACCGTCATCCGATACCGGTGCCGAGCGTAATGCCTGAGAGCCCCGAGGGGGCGTACGAGCTCGATGAGGCCGAGATTCGTCGGATCATCACGGCGTTCGCGGACGCCGCCGAGCGCGTGGTGCGCGCCGGGTTCCGGTATATCGAGCTTCACGGCGCGCACGGATACCTCGGGACGCAGTTTCTCTCGCGCGCCTTGAACCGCCGTCGAGATCGCTGGGGTGGAGACATATCCGGACGAGTACGGTTTCTCACCGAGCTCACCGCCGAGGTTCGCGCTCGCCTCGATTCGGTGAGCAGTGAGCAAGCGGTATTCGGGCATCCGACCGTGTTGGGAATGCGCCTCGGCTTCACCGACGGCGACGAACACGGCCTGCCGCCGGCCGACGGATTGGCGGCGGCCGAGGCGGTCTGCGATGCGGGGATACGGGTGCTGCATATCTCGCATACCGGAGGTTCGCCGGCGCCGCTCGATCCGCGGTCGCGGTGGTCTCCCACGCTGCAGGCGGCCTCGGCGGTGCGGCGCGCGCTTGGTGATCGGGTGCCGGTGATCGGAGTCGGTGAGCTGTTTGAGCCCGCGCAGGCTGAGCGCGCGTTGCGGTCCGGCATGGCCGATTTGACGGCGATAGGTCGTGGGCTGCTTGCCGATCCGGGCTGGGCTGTCAAAACGCTCGCCGGGCGCGATGATGCGATCGAGCGCTGTCATGAGTGTCGGCCGAAGTGTTATCATTATACCGAACCGGAGCGCTGCCCGGCTCGCAGACGGTTGAAGGCGTATAGCGACTGAGCGGCTCCGGTTTCGCGGTACCGGAAGCTAATCCGGAAATCGCCGCGGTTGCGAGTGTACAATTGAATCGGACGCAGAATGTCGGCGCAGAAGGAGGAACGCGATGGGTGAGTACTTAGATCAGGTGCCGGAAGAAGTTCAGGATCACATTCGACAGATTACCGGAACCTCAGGGCTGCCTAACACCGAGGACTCGGTCGAGCTTCTTGCTCAGGCCTGGCTCGAGAAGAAACGCGCTTTCGAAGACAAGATCGGTGTCTTGAATATGGACGAGGTCGATGAGCTCGGTACCGACGACGAGCGCGGTGCAATCGCGATGACGTACTCGGGCTCGATCCTCAGCATCGGGCCGCTTGCGGAAGGTAAGCGCAGCGTTGAGTATGCCAGTATCGGGTTGCGCGAAGACGTGCCCGACACCGCGACCCACGAGCACTCCGAGCTCGCGGCCGATGTGGTGCTCGATGAGCCGGTTCGCTTCGATGTCGGCCCAATTCAGAAGAGTTCCCCGATCCTCAAGCTCGCGGTGATGCGCGAGGAGATGGAGCCCGAAGCGGAAGAGCAGGCCTTGAGCGACGCCACGGTAGCGATCACCGAGGAGTTCGTCGAGATCAACAAAACCGTCTCGCGCGAGCGTGCCTTGATTGAGCCCGAGGACGACTCGAACCTCGATGAAGACTAAACACCGAGGGTGAGGCCTGCATGGCGCGTCTTCCGGATAAGATCGGCAAGTACAAGGTCGTCTCTCAGGTTGCGACCGGCGGGATGGGCGCGGTCTACAAAGCCGAGCACCCCACGCTCGACCGCTTTGTGATCATCAAAAAGCTGACGCTGCGCGGCGACTCCGCGATACGCGAGCGATTTCGCCGCGAGGCGCAGCTGATGATGGACTTCAAGAGCGACTATATCGTGGATGTCTACGATCACTTTCGGGAGGGCGCGTATTATCACATCGTGCTCGAGTACGTCGACGGGGTCTCGCTCGAGCAGTTGCTGAGGCGCGAGCGCTACTTGCCGGAGGAGATCGCGCTACTGATACTGCGCGATACCTGTCGGGCGCTTCAGTACGCGCACAAGCGCGGGGTGGTGCATCGAGATATCAAGCCGGGCAATATCCTGATCGCGAACACCGGGCAGGTGAAGCTCGTTGATTTCGGCGTGGCGAGCATTCATGACGACGCGCAGGACAGTCTTACCAAGGAAGGTACTACGCTCGGTACCCCGGCCTATATGCCGCCGGAGCAGTTCCACAACACGCACAGCGTAGATAAGCGTGCCGACGTCTACGCGGTCGGGGTTATGTTGTACGAGATGCTGACCGGCAAGAAGCCGTATCCGGGTAACATGACCGCCGAGGCGATCCGTCTCATTCAACACGGTAAGTACACGCGGCCTCGAAAGCTCAACCCCAAGATCTCGCGTTTCGCGGCGCGTTTCATTCGCATCTGTATGCGAGTGAAGCGCGAACGTCGCTTCCGGAGCCTCGACCCGGTTCTCCCACTTCTCGAGAAGCGCATCTCGTACAAGAATGCCGCTGAGCCGGCGGTACGCCTGCAGCAGTTCATCGCCGGAACCTGGCAACCGCCGCCGGCCCCGTCGCGCACAAAACGTGTCCTCACGATCGCCGCTGCGGTTTTGGGGCCTGTGCTGGTTGCCGGCGGTATCTACATGTATCACAGCGGCTACTATCACGAGTTTATCCATGCCGATGAGTACGGCGCGGCGAGTCTGGTGGTGCGCGTTGAGAAGAACGGGCGAGCGCCGCAGGATCTCGCGCTGCGTGCAACGGTGTTCGAGGCCTCAAACGGTGGTGTCGGCGACGAAGCCTACGCGGTCGGCGGCTTCCGTGAACGCAGCGAGTACGAGACCGCCGACTATCGCGTGGCTACAAGCGAACGGTTCTACCTGCCGGCCGGAGAGTACCGCGCCAAGGTCGAGGCCGCCGACACGGTATTCTGGCGGGCATTCGAGGTTGCGCCGCGCCGCGAGCAACGTTCCTCAACGCGTTGGGCCGACGGGCGTAGGGTGGAGGCGGTACTCGAGACGCCCGAGCCCGAGCCGCTTCGGATTAGAACCCGAGTGTCGGATGGCGCTACCGGACGACGAATGCTCGACGGGTATACCGTGCAGGTGCGGCTCGGCGGGCTCTGGCGCAACCTCGATGAGATCGATCCCGAGGAACTGCAGTCGGGGCGGAGCTACCGTTTCCGGGTGAGGGCGGAGGGGTACGAATCGCAGGAATACAATCTGCGTTTCGAACGGCATCAGTCGCGTGTGGTACTCGATGCCGAGTTGCGGCCGCGCGGTGAGTGAGCAAGAGCAATGACCGGCGACAGGGAGAAGCAAACATGACGTTGTTTTGGAAACGGGCGATTATCTGCGCGCTCGGTGTGTCGGCGGGCGTGTTGGTCTGGCCGGTGATGGAGTTGTTTCTCGCGCAACAGATGCAGTTTCCGAACTACCTGGTGTTCAGCGTCGCTTCCGGCGCGGCGTTCGGGCTGCTGTTCGGCGTGTTTCTCGGGACCGCCGAAGGCATCATCGCCGGAAGCAATTATCGGATCATGGTTGGGGCCGGAACCGGCGCGGCGCTCGGGCTGCTCGGCGGGATGTTGGGGTTTGTCGCGGGGCAGGCGGTGCTGTTTCTGGTCGGCGAGCTCATGCTGATTGGTGAACAAGAGGTGCGCACGATCGGGTTCCCGTTGGCGCGTGCGCTTGGATGGGCGGTGCTCGGGCTGTTTGTGGGCTCAACCGAAGGCATCCGGGTGCGCTCACTGCGCAAGCTCGTGATGGGACTGGCCGGGGGATTCCTCGGGGGCTTTCTTGGTGGAGCGGTTATCGAGTACGGAGCCCTGTACCTCGAACAAGCCGCGGCGGTTCGCCTCGCCGGGCTGGTGCTGCTCGGCGGTTCGGTTGCGTTGTTCCACGCCTTGATCGAGCGGCAGCTCTCGCTCGGGGTGTTACGACTTCTAAACGGTCGGTTCAAAGGCAAAGAGTTCGTGATCAATCAACGTCGATCGGTGATCGGCAGCGGAGCCGGATCCGATTTTATTCTCAAAGGCTACCGCGACGTGCTCGAGCGGCACGCGCGCTTGCGCTATAAGAATCGCGAGCTCTATATCGAGCCGCTCGACCCGCAACGCGCCGGTGGTGTGCTCGTGAACAACCGACCGATCGCGGAGCAGCGCCTCAAGTACGAGGATGTGATCAAGATCGGAAGCGCCAAGCTGTTTTTCCGGCACGAGTGAGGGCGCACTCGGCAG
>PUOW01000246.1 GCA_003552185.1 Spirochaetaceae bacterium | reverse complement strand
GTCCTCGTCGGGGGCGGCGTGAGGGTCGTCCTCAGGGACGCCGTCGTAACGGGCGCGGTACGGGCGGCGCCGGCTTTTCGACCGGCGGCCTTCTCGCGGACTTTCGTCCTCACCGGGGTTGCGGTGGTGCTCGGGGCAGGCGGGGTTGGGGCAAAACGGGGCAATGAAGGGCTTGCCGCCGCGGAGCAGGCGGATCTCGAGCCCGTCCGCTCTCACCGCGCTGCTTGACAGCGGGATGCGCCGCGCCTGCTCTTCGCTCATGGGGGTTACCCCGGGGTGGGACTCAGCCCCGGGGTGGGAGTCGGCCCGGCAGTGCGTGCCGGCCTCCGGGTTACTGCCCGCGCCATGGTGGCGTCCTGCGCCGTCGTGAGTGCCTGCGTTTCCGTAGCTGTCTGCGCCGGTGGTGCTGTCTGCCTCGCGGTCCGCCCCGTTACCTGCGCCGCGGCCCGTCCCTCGGTGGGGCACGAGTTCGGTAGATGGGTGCTTCATGGCTGCACACCTCCTTCTACCTATCTAATACCGTCTCTGTTTTCATGGTGCTTCGCTTAACCGCAGAAATGGCGGCCAAGGCCAACACGCTGCGGGGCAGTTCATGGTTAGGCAAGCGTTGTTTTCATCATGCTTACAATACGTTGCAGAGAGGCAAGTATCTGTAGCTGCTCCCACCGCTCAAGCGTTGCAAACTGCTGCAAGAACTCGTCTCGGAGAACGGTCGGTTTGTTCTGCATTACCTCGATACCGCGCTCGGTAATCTGGAGCATGACCCGACGACGGTCACGATCGCTACGTGCCCGCCGAACGAGGCCCCTGCGCTCCAGCCGATCGGCGATGTCTGTGATAGTTGCTTGGCTTAGGCTGACCTTGCTCGCCAGTGTTCCAATCGGAACCCCTTCGCACGCGGCGAGTTCGCGGAGCACCACCAACTGAGGGCCGGTGAGGCCGAACTGCTTCGCAAGCTGTTTCGAGCGCAAATCAAACAGGCGCATGATCTGTCGCAACAGGTGTAAGACCTCCGCACTGAGGTCTTCAGTGGCCGGGCCTTCTCCGGCGGCCTTCAATAACTGCTCGGTCGCGGACTGCTGAACGTCGCGGCCATCTTCTTCCGGGGGTAAATCACTCTGAGACATGCTGTCTTTCTCCGACCGTCATGATTATACTTTTGCTTGATATATACAAGTGCCTACGCCGGAGTTGGGGAGCCATACGGCCGGCACCGGTTCAAGCCGACCATACGCCAGTACAAGTGGCAAGCTACAAGTGGCAAGCTATAACTAGCAAACTACGATTAGAGAGAGTTTATGCAGGGCAATGAGACTGAAGGCAGCAAGACTGACGACATCAAAATAGAAGACATTTACCAACACAGTGCGAGGCAGTTCCAAAGCGGAATAATCCGGGAGTATCGTGCACGGGGCGAAGTCCTTGATGCCCTTGCCTCAGAGCTTCGGAAAAACGAGCAGCGCATTCTCAGTGCGTTGCATGCCGATTTCGCGAAACATCGTTTCGAGGCATGGACAACCGAGATAGGGGCAGTACTGCAAGAGATCGAGTTCACGCGAAGAAGACTGAAACGCTGGATGCGCCCACGCAAAGTGCCGACACCTGTGTTCTTGAAGCCGGGACGCAGTTACATTAGGCCGGAGCCGTGGGGCAGCGTTCTCGTAATTGCGCCTTGGAACTACCCGATTCAGCTTGCGCTCAGCCCGCTCGTGAGCGCGATAGCCGCCGGCAACACCGTGGTACTAAAGCCCTCCGAGATCACTCCCAACTGCAGCGCGCTGCTGGCTGAGTTGATTCGCGAAGAGCTCGGTTTAGAGGTCATACAGGTTGTCGAAGGGGATGCCGAACTTGGGAGGGCGCTGGTGGATAGACCTTGGGACTACTTGTTTTTCACCGGCTCACCTCGGGTCGGCAGGCTCGTGTACCGGACCGCCGCACAACACGGCACTCCCTGCACCCTTGAGCTCGGAGGTAAGAACCCCTGCGTTATCGGCCACGAAGCCGACTTGATCGTGGCGGCGCGACGTATCGTCTGGGGCAAGTTTCTGAATGCCGGGCAGACCTGCGTAGCGCCCGATTACCTGATCGTTGAGCAGGCCTCAAACGGCTCAGATCGGGGAGAGCGTGTTGTGGAAGCGCTGATGATGGAGATTACACGCAGCTACGGTGCATCTCCGCTCGAAAACGCCGACCTCGCCTCGATCGTGAGCAACCGACATTTCGAACGCGTTCTTCGATTTCTTGAACCTGGACCGTCCGGCAATAGGCCGCGACTGAGAATCGGCGGTGGATCGGATCCGAGCACACGTCGGATTGAGCCGACCATAGTAGACGGGCTGGAACCGAATCACCCGGCCTTGCAGGAAGAGATCTTCGGCCCTGTTTTGCCGGTTATGACGGTACGCTCGTTACAGGAGGCGAGAAGCGTTATCGAGGCACGCGAAGAAGGTCTCGCGGCATACTACTTCGGGTCGCATCGACGAGCCCCCGAGATTCTCAACCGCCTGCGATTCGGCGGGGGATGCTGTAACGACACGATTTTGCATCTCGCAAATCCGCACCTACCGTTTGGTGGTAGCGGCCGGAGCGGAATCGGCCGCTATCACGGGTACTACGGATTCGAGACTTTTTCTCACCACAAAAGCCTGCTATACGCGCCGCGTCGCTTCGATCTACCGTGGCGCTACGCGCCATACGGCGAAAGGCGACTGAACCTGCTCAAACGGATTCTCGGTTAGCTCGGGCGTGCCGCGCTCGTGGGCGTGCCGCGCTTATGTCACGAGTTGAAGTACTCGGGCTCGTTACCGGGCTTCCACTTTATGTTGCAGCCGATGCTCGGTTTCTGATCGCCCGGGACAGGTC
>PUOW01000405.1 GCA_003552185.1 Spirochaetaceae bacterium | reverse complement strand
TGGGCGGGCTTCCGCGTGGTGCGCGATCTCTTGAGAGAACGCCCGAACTACTACCTCGCGCTACTCGACGACCCCGAAGGTGATTTTGGCGGCGAGTTTGTCCGTAACCCACAACCGACGCGCACCGAGGGATTTTTGCGCGTGGGGGTACTCGATGCCCGTGTGCTGCTTTCGTTCGTGGGCGCGATGGAGTGGTATCTCGGTGACGAGTTCGAACCCGATGCGAGCGACGGTTCGCCCGGCGGGCCGCGTGATCATGTTGTCACACACCGCGACTTCGGTTTGGAGTTTCGCGCCTTCGAATCGCTGTGGCTGCGCGCGGGCTACCACAACCAGAGCGTGCTGTATAGGGACGGCAGCGACTATGAGTACGGCGCCGGGCACGGGGTCTTGCTCGGCGCGGCGTATCGGCTCGGCTCATTCCTGATAGACCTCTCCGGCACCTACCGCACCGAGTATCTCGACTCTGCGCCCTATCTCGATGAAACGGTACAGTATCCGCAGGTTGAGCTTACCGTGATCTGGGAGGCCGAGTCATGATCGCAGCATGTTTTTCCCTGCGCCTCGCGAGACGAGTTTCCCGCTGCGTAGCGGTCATTGCGGTCGTTGCGGTCATGACCGTGTCCTCGGCCCCGGCGCTGTCGGCTCAGGAGCAGCAGCAGCCGGACGAATTGGGGCCGGCGGCTACGCAAGCGGAACTCTCGGATGGAACCTCGGATGGCCTTCCTCGGGTGGGGGTGCTGCCACCGCTTAACCTCACCGGACTTGAGCAGTACGACTTTATTGCACCGGTGGTGCACGACACCGTGATCCTCACCCTACGACTGATCGGTCGGCATGAGGTAGTGCCGCTTACTCCCGAACTACTCAGCGACCCGGAAGCCGCCGCCCCCGCGGAGGCTGAGTTGCGTGAGATAGGACTCGAGCGGAATCTTGCAAACATTTTGTTCGGCTCGGTGACGCGCGACAACGGGCGACTTGTGGTGGAGCTGCAGGTGTTCGATACGCTTGAGGAGACGGTGGTGTTTGCCGAGCGCCAAACCGCCGACCTTCTTATAGAGGTGTTCGAGGCCACCGATCTCCTGGTAGCCGAGATGCTCGAGGCGTTCAGTGGGGTACCGGTGGGCTTCGGGGAGCTTGCGTTTAGCAACACCGGAGAGCCCGGAGGTTACGAGGTGTATCTCGACGGCACCTTGGTTGGTGAGAACATGGAGGAGCTCGAGCGGGTTTTGATCGGCGAGTACGAAGTTGAGATTCGGCAGGAGCGTATGTTCGAGGAAGAGATCATACACTCTGAGCGGATCACGGTGGAGGCAGATGAGCGTTTAACGATTGAGTTCGCGGTGCCGCTGCTGCTCGATCATGAGGCCGAGGAGCTCGAGAGGCTCGAGGCCGAGCTTCGCCGCGAGATCGCAGAACCTCGCTCGGAGGAGCGCGTGCGCGAACTGTTCGAGCGTGCCTACGAGCTGCTCGCCGATCCCGAGTACAGCCCTGCGCTCGCCGAACGCCGCGATGAGTTTGCGGAGCTCGAGGCCGATTGGCTTGCCGATATAGAAGACTGGCGCCTTGCAATCCGCCCTCGTTGGCTACTGCCGCTTGCGGTCGGATGGCTCGCGCCGCTGGATGACGCAGTCTCCACACGGCACTCCCCGCTGGTGGGTCAGTTCTATTCGGCGGGTGTGGCCCGCCGCTTCGGCGATTCCCTCTACCTTGGAGCCGACCTGGCGCAGCCGGGCTTCCCAACTAGGCCGGTACCGTTTCTGCGTGCGGCCTGGCAGCCGGGCGAGGAGCCGCTCCTGGTCACTGCCGGTGCATTCTTCGATCCGTTTGATACCCTCAATCTTGCTGCGGCGCGCGCGGGTGTCATCTGGCACGGCTTTAGCCTCGAGGCGTTCTTCATCACCGACTTCCAGGAGGGCGGCAGCGCGGTCGGGGGCGCAATCGGTTACACGTTCTAAACCCGGTTCGTAGCTCTCCACGGAGCGGGCCTCGGTGCCGATGGCACGGCACGCGGCGGCACACGCGCCACGCGGCGGCGCACGACGGCACGCGGCGGCGCACGACGGCACGCGGCGTAGTCTCTTGCCCGGCGCCACGCGCCGGGGTATCATCGCGACAGCCATGATGAGACGAAGCGACAAAGAGATTGAGTCCGACAAAGAGATCGAGGAACTGTTACGACGAGGCACGGTCTGCCGGCTCGCGCTACACGACGATCCATGGCCGTACGTGCTGCCGCTGAACTACGGCTTTGAAGTAACCTCCGAGCTCGGCCGGCGCTTGTACTTCCACACAGCTCGGTCGGGCCGAAAGATCGACCTCATGCGCCGCAACCCGCGAGTTGCGTTCGTTATCGACCTCGATCACGAACTTGTCCACGGTGAGATGGCCTGCGGCTTCACGATGAGCTATCGCAGCGTAATGGGAGTCGGCACGGTACAATTTCTTGAAGACGCCGAGGACAAGCGCCACGGACTACGGCGCTTGATGGAGCAGTACACCAACCGGCAAGACTGGGAGTTTCCCTCCGGCAATCTTGAACAGGTCACCGTGTTTGCTCTCTCTATTGAACAGGTGAGCGCCAAGGAGTCCGGGCATAAGCAACGCCACGTGTGACTCGACGCATTGTGCAAACCCGTCTGTTTATAATCTCGCATCCCGCCGCAGGCCGTCCACGGCCTCAAAATGCGAATCGAAACTAAGAAGTGTTGCACCGTGTTCGATGCAGGAGGCGGCTATCCAGACGTCGTTAATTGGAATCGGTCGGCCGCGCTTACGCAGCCCTTGCTTGATTTGAGCAAACCACTCCGCCGTCGCGTCTAGAATGGGTACGGTCACGGTACGGGGCTTTTCACGAAACCGCTGCA
>PUOW01000118.1 GCA_003552185.1 Spirochaetaceae bacterium | reverse complement strand
CGGCGAGCACGGCGTCGATTGCGGCGCGCAAATCTGCCCCGGTCACCGGCTTGTCGTTACCCGGGCGCGAATCGTCCATCTGTCCGCGGTAGGCTAGTTTCTGCTCGCCGTCGAACAGGAAAAAGTCGGGCGTGCAGGCCGCCCTGAAGCGCTTAGCCACCTCCTGCGATTCGTCGACAAGATACGGAAACCGGTATCCGAATTGTTCGGCATCGCGCGCCATCGCCTCCGGGCTGTCGTCCGGATGCGCTGTGTAGTCGTTAGCGTTGATCACGACCACCTTCAGCCCCTTTTCCATGTACTCGTTGGTGAGCTTCACAAACTCATCGCGTACATGCTTCACGAACGGGCAGTGGTTGCAATAGAACACCACCAGAGCCGCCGGTGCCCCTTTGAGCTCGTCGCTGCTATGCACGCGACCGTTGAAATCGGGGAGCTCGAACTCCGGCATCTTGGTTCGGAGCTCAATCATTGTTGACGGTGTCTGAGCCATAGTAGTACCTCCTCGGTTGGTCTCCGAAAAGATACTACTGTGCGGGCGCAAGCGGCCACGGAACTGCCCCCTTTCGCCGGGGCAGTTCTTACGCGCTCGGCGTGCAGACGAACACCTGTTCGGGGCCCTTACCGAGAGGGCTACGGTGGTAGTCGCCCCACTCTTCCTCGATTTTGAAGCCGTGCGTGAGGAGCAGGGTCTGGATCTGGTATGGGTAGAAGTAGCGCAGCGCGAGCTGGTCGGTGAAGGTGCGCATCGACCCGTCGTGGGCGGTGACCTCGAAGGTCAGCTCAGGGTAGATGATCTGGCGCCCGGGGTCTATACGCGTGCGACGGCTGCGGCGCGTAATCGTCTCGCCGGTTTTCGGATCGTGAGCTACCCAGTCCACGCGATCGTCCGGGCTCTCCCAGGCCTGTATGATGCGCGGGTGCGGCATGAACACGTTCAGAATGAAGCGGCCTCCCGGCTCGAGGTGACGCTTAACGGCCTGCAGGCAACCACGCTGCTGCTCAAACGAGGTAAGCGCCTGAAACGCGCGAAACGGGATCAACACCGTGGAAAAGCGCATCTGCAGCGCAAACTCGGCCATGTCCCCTGGCGTGAAGCTGATGCGCTCGCGGATCTGCGGGGCAAGTCTGCGCACCTTCTCATCGAGGATCTCCAACATGCTCTGTGACAGATCGACGCCGTGAACGCGATGGCCCGCCCTGGCAAGCGGAATGGTTACGCGTCCGGTTCCGCATGCCAGCTCCAGAACCGGACCACCGGACTGCGCGGTGTAGCGGCGGTAGAACGCGAGGTCGTGCGTGGCGAGGTCGCTCATGTCCAGGTCGTAGAACCGGGCGGTGCGCAGAAACAGATTGTTCACCCTTCTATTATGCAACCGCGGGACCGAAATCGCAAATTCCGGCCCGGAACCTGCGCCTTCTGTCACTTTAGGGGTTGACTCTAGTTGATCGAAGGTGTTAGTTATTAGGCTGTGACAACGGTTTCATCGCACCACAAAGTATCGCAGATTGCCGCTCTCGCCCTTGGCCTCCTCCTAGGACTCCTCCTTATTCTCGATCATTATGCGGCGGGAGTGGCGCCTGGGCAGTAAACGCCTACGGCAGACCGGAAGCACGGCCCGCTGCACAGCGCAGCGGGCCTTTTTTTTGGCTTGTGCGTGGCTGGCTTTGTGCGTGCCTGAGTTTGCATGCGGAACGCGTCGTTGTACGCGTAGTACATACGAGACCGATAGCTATCCGCAAGGAGGTTCTTAATGCCCAAATACACGCCGTACACTAAGGTCGAGTTATCCGACCGACAGTGGCCCAACCGCGAAATTACCGCCCCACCGATCTGGTGCAGCGTTGACCTTCGCGACGGCAACCAGGCGCTCGCGGTCCCGATGGGAGTGAGCCAGAAGCTTGAGATGTTCGAGCTGCTGGTGCAGATCGGATTCAAAGAGATTGAAGTGGGCTTCCCGTCCGCCTCTCAGATCGACTTTGATTTTGTTCGCAAGCTGATCGAGGATGATCTCGTACCGGACGACGTATACCTGCAGGTGCTCACCCAGGCGCGCAACGACCTGATTGAACGGACCTTCGAGAGCATCAAAGGTGCGAAGAACGTCGTGCTGCACATGTACAACTCAACCTCGGCGCTGCAGCGCAAGATCACCTTCAACATGTCGCCCGAGGAAATCAAGAACATAGCGGTGCGCGGCACCGAGTTCGTCCGCCAGCAGCTGGCAACCGTGCCTGAAACCAACCTGCGCTACCAGTACTCACCGGAGAGCTTCTCCGACACCGAGCTCGATTTCGCGCTGGAGGTTTGCGAGGCGGTGATGGGTGTCTGGCAACCCACGCCCGAGAACAAGATGGTCCTCAACCTGCCGGCGACGGTCGAATGGTTCACGCCCAACGTGCATGCCGATCAGATCGAATGGTTTTCGCGCACCGTCAAGAATCGCGACAGCGTGATCATCAGCCTGCATACGCACAACGATCGCGGCACCGGCGTAGCAGCAACCGAGCTCGGACTGTTGGCCGGCGGCGAGCGCGTGGAGGGAACCTTGTTCGGCAACGGCGAGCGCACCGGAAACGTCGATATCGTCACCGTGGCGCTGAACATGTTCAGCCAGGGGATCGACCCCGGTCTCAAACTCAGGGACGTGCCGTTTCTGCGCGCAAAGTACGAGAAACTCACCGGGATGAAGGTGCACGAACGTCATCCGTATGCCGGCGATCTCGTTTTCACCGCATTCTCAGGCTCGCATCAGGATGCGATCAAGAAGGGCATGGACCGCCGACAGGAGGTCGATTCCGACGACCGCGACACGCCCTGGGAGGTGCCGTATCTCTCGATCGACCCGCGTGACATCGGGCGTACCTACGAAGCGATCATCCGCATCAACAGCCAGAGCGGTAAAGGCGGGGTGGCGTACGTGCTCTCGCGCGAGTTCGGGATCGAGGTGCCGAAGGCGATGCAACCCGAGCTCGGACGGGCGGTCAACGACCGCGCCGACGAACTGGGCAACGAGATGAATATGAACGAGATCTATCATCTGTTCACAACCGAGTTCGTGGAGCGTATAGAGCCGCTGCGGCTGCGGGAGTTCCGGATGCGCACCGCCGAGGCCGCACACAGCCGGATCGAATGTAGCGCTCGAATCCGCTACGAGGGCAAGGACCTCGAGATCGAGGGCAGCGGTAACGGCCCGATCAGTGCCTTCGTCCACGGGCTGGTCGAGCACGGTCTTCCGAAGTTCAAGATTGTCAACTTCGCCGAGCAGGCGCTCGGGAGCGGCGAGGACGCGGATGCGGTCGCGTTCGTGCAGATCGAGACCGCGGACGGTACCGCCCGCTGGGGCGTCGGGATCGACAGCGACATCACTATGGCCGGTCTGTTTGCCGTAACCGCAGCCTTCAACCGGGCGGTCGCGAATGTCAAGCCGACCTCGATCGCAGAGGCCGTCGCAGAAACAGCAGCGCGGGGATCGCAAGGATCAGCCCGGTGAGGCGGAACATCACGAACGGGCCCAGCGCCTCGTAGAGCACACCGCCGGCCACCGCTCCGGTGAAGGCGCCGAGCCCGAAGTTCATACCGTTCACCATGCCCTGGGCGGTGGCTCCCAGCCCGTCCGGGGCCGAACGGTAGGCGAAGGACACTCCGGCAACGTACAACAGCCCGAAGGCCGGACCGTGCAGCAGTTGAATGATCAGCACCAGCACCGGCACGCTCGTGATGGAGTACAGAAGCAGCCGCAGCGAAGCCGCCACCAGCGCGATCTGCAGCAGGCGCTTCGGCCCGAAGCGTACCAGCAGGCGGTCGGCAAAGAAAAAGAAGCCGAGCTCACTGCCGGTTGCGGCGGTCATCGACAGCCCCATCAACGTGCCGCCGGCGCCGATGTCCTGCAGGTAGAGAAACAGGTAGTTGTGCATGACCCCGAGCCCGGCCCCGCCGGCGAAGACTGCCAGCAGAAACGGTACCCACCCCGGCACCGCGAGCAGGCGTTTGAATGCCGTGCCGAAGCGGTTGCGCAACGGCTCGCGCGGCACCGGGAGCCGCACCGCGATCACCAGGCTCACCGCCATACCGAGCACGAACATGTAAAAGGACCACTGCAGGCCGTAGCGCTCGATCAAGGTCCCGACCACAACGGCCATAGTTCCCCAGCCCACACCGCCCCACATTCGCAGGCGTCCGAACTTGTCGGCGTTCTCACCGAGCATATGCAGCGTGGCGTTGTCGGCAAGCGGCACGATCGGCGAGAAGAAGAATGCAAACACGAACACGAGCAGAAACAGGCGCGGGAACGGACCGCCGGCCGACAGAACCATCGCGACCGCTGCCACGGCGCCGAGGAGCATCAGCAGCACGCTCTTGTGGCGTTGGGTATAGTCGGCAATCGCGCCCCAGATCGCCGAGCCGAACAGCACCGTAAGCGGTTGCAGGCCGGTGAGGACGCCGATGCGGCTCTCACCGAGCCCTTCGCCGCGGTAGAACAACGCGAGAAACGGCAGCAGCGCCGAGGCTCCCGCGAAGAACGCGAGGTAGAATAGTCCGGCACGCTCGGTGCGGGGAGCGCTGGTCTTCGACTCGTCCATCAAGCCCCGGATTATGAAGCACCGGCGCCGGAGCGGCAAGGGACCCCCGGAAGCCCGCGCGCAAGGCCGAGGCGTGTGCACGCGGGCCGGATTCGTGGTACGGTACGCCAGACCAGAAGCCGAAAAGGAGCGACGGAAGCGATGGGACGCACGATCGTGGTGCTCAACGGTGATCAGACCGGCGAAGAGCTGCTGCAGGAGGCCTTGCGGGTAATTGACCCGGCGGTTATACAATACGAGCTTAAAGAGGTGCTGTTCGACCTCAGCCTCGAGAACCGCGTCCACACCAACAACGCGGTGGTCTACGAAGCAGGCGAGGCCATTCGCAAACACGGACTCTCAATCAAGGCGGCTACGATCACGCCTGTGGAAAAAGGCAGCGTCGGAAGCCCGAACCGCATCCTGCGCGAAGAGATGAACGCCGATGTGATTCTCCGCACCGGCCGCCGCATCCCCGGCGTCCGCCCGATGCCGGGAGTGTACTCCCCGATCAGTGTGGTCCGCATGGCGCGCGATGACGCCTACGGCGCCAAGGAGTGGCGAGAGGGCGAGGAAAACAGCCCTGAAGAAATGGCGTTCCGAACCGAGAAGATCACGCGCCGCGTATGTCGCTCGGTGGCGCAGTATGCGTTCCTGCACGCCAAACGCACCGGAGCAAAAGTGTTCGGCGGGCCGAAGTTCACCGTGAGCCCGGTCTACGAGGGCATGTTCAAGGAAGAGCTCGATGCCGCGGCGCAGCGTCACCCTGAGGTAAGCTACGATCCTCAGCTCATCGATGCGACCTTTGCGCTGCTTTTGGCGACCAGCGGCGAACCGCTCGTGATTCCGGCCTTGAATCGCGACGGCGACCTGTTATCGGATCTGGTGCTGCAGATGTTCGGCTCGATCGCGGGCTCCGAGTCCGTGGTGATTGGGCTCGACGAGAACGATAGCGTCGGGGCGATCATGGCCGAGGCCCCGCACGGTACCGCTCCGGCGCTGCAGGGGCGCAACATTGCCAATCCTATGGCGATGATCCTCGCTGCCGGCTGCATGCTCTCGTATGTCGGCGAGCCGGGCGCGAAACGCGCAAGCCGCGCGATCTACGAGGCGACGCTCGAGACGGTGCACGAGGGCGTGCGCACCTCCGACCTCGGCGGTTCGGCCAAGAGCAGTGAGTTCACCGACGAGGTCATTCGGCGGGTGAAAACCAAGCTGGATATCTGGGCGTCCCTGACCGAGTAGGACGGGCAGGCGGCCGGGCGCGGAGCGCGCGGCGCGGGGCTCCCGCGCGCGCCGGCACGCTACGAGCCTGGGGCAGGCGGCCCGAGACGTTTCTCGGGGCGGCGCAGCTCGCGGTTCCGGCGCCGGACATGCCGCAGGATAGCCGGACAGTGCCAGCGCCCTGCCTGTTCGCCGAGGGTGAATAGCTCCTCGCGGCGGCTCATGTCCTGATAGCTGTAGTCCGCAAGCGGCGGCCGGATCACGGTATCGGCGCTGCTGCAGCCGCGCATGTTGCTGCGGTCGAGCGTGATCATCAGGCTCTTCATCATCACATCGACGATGTTCTTCGGCGCTTTGCCGTCGGCAAGACCGGCGTTGAGGTCCACCGCGACGACCCAGCTCGCCCCCATCTCACGCACCGGCTCACTCGGCAGGTTATTCGTGAGCCCACCGTCCACGAGCACCATGCCGTTGTACTCCAGAGGAACGAACACGCCCGGAATGCTGCAGCTTGCCCGCACCGCTTTGGAAACCTTCCCGGTCGTGAAACGCACCTCGCGCGCGGAGACCAAATCGGTGGCGATCGCACAGAACGGCACCGGCAGGTCCTCGATATTGGCGCCGCTAACCAGCTCTTCAACCAGTTCCTCGAGACGCTCGGGGTTGAAAAGCCCCACGGTCGGCACCGTGGGTTTAGCGAGCTGTCCCCAGTTCAGGTCGTCGGCAACGTCGAGCATCTCCTGACACGAATAGCCGGCGGCGTACAGCGCCCCCACGATCGAGCCGGCACTCGTCCCGGCGACGTACTCGGCCACGAGCCCCGCGTCTTCAAACGCCTTGAGTACACCGAGATGCGCAAACCCGCGCGCTGCGCCACCGCTGAGTGCCAGGCCCAGACGACGCGTTCCCGGCACCCGGAACACGTTCACATTCGCCTCCTTGCGCAGTACTTTAGAGCAATGGAAGGTTCTGCGCAATCGTACACCGACGTATCGTTCCATTGGGTGCGGCGACTGTCACAAATCGATAATCAGGCCTGGGATGAGCTTGCGCGTCCGCTTCAGACACCGTTTCTGGAATGGGGCTGGCTCACGGCCCTCGAGGACTCCGGGAGCATCGCTCCCGAGCACGGGTGGCACCCGGTGCACCTGACGGTACATCGCGGATCCAAACTGATCGCGGCCGCGCCGCTGTACATCAAGGACCACAGCGAAGGTGAGCTTATCTTCGACTATGCCTGGGCGGATGCTGCCTACCAAATAGGCGTTGAATACTATCCCAAATTGGTGGGGATGAGCCCGGCAACCCCTTCCCCTGCGTACCGCTTCCTGATTGCCCCCGGGGAGGATGAGCAGGCCCTGACAGAGTTGATGCTGGCCGAGATCGATGCCTTCTGCGCCCGTGAAGACCTCGGCGGAGTTCATTTCCAGTATATCGATCGCGACTGGGAGTCAGCCCCCCTAAGGCGCGCCGGGTACCAGCGCTGGCTGCACCAGGGCTACGAATGGCGCAATCGCGGGTTCGCCGGCTTTGAAGACTACCTCGCGGTGTTCAACAAGAACCAGCGGCGCAACATTCGTCGCGAACGCGCATCGGTGCAAGACAGCGGGATCTCGGTCGTGTCGATCGAAGGGCCCGATGTCCCCGCGCAGATGTTCGACACCATGTACCGCTATTACGAGGAACACAACGCGCAGTTCGGCCCCTGGGCGGCGAAGTTTCTCAACCGGCGTTTCTTCCTGGAGCTCGAACAGCGCTATCGCGAGCGTCTGGTGTTCGTCGCCGCCTACCCGCCGGGCGCCGCAGCTCGCTCTGGCGAGCCGATTGCACTGTCGTTCCTGGTTGCCAAGGGGCCACGGCTCATCGGTCGCTACTGGGGCACGGCCGAATGGCACGAGAATCTGCACTTCGAGCTCTGCTATTACGCTCCGATCGAGTACGCGATCGAGACCGAACGGCACTGCTTCGACCCGGGCATCGGGTCGGCCCACAAGCTTCGGCGCGGCTTCGAAGCGGTTCAGACCGCGAGCCTGCACCGGTTCCACGATCAGCGCATGCAGACGGTGATGGCGATGAACATAGACCGCATCAACATGATGCAGAAGCAGCAGATCGCGATGATGAACGACCACATTCCGTTCAAGAAAACGCCGGGGGACCGGCGGAGCTCATAATCAGCCGGCCGGTGTCATCGGCAGCGTGCGCGAGCGAGACGATCGGCGTGTGTAGGTTGTGTAGGTGAGCTGCCTCAGCGCGCGACGCGGCCGCGGCCGGCGCGGCGCTGGAACTCGTTGGAGATCTTGAGGAAGGGAGCAGGATCGATCACGTTCTCGCCGAGGTGGATCTCAAAGTGCAGATGCGGGCCGGTTGAAAGGCCCGAGGAGCCGAGCGTCCCAATCTGGTCGCCCTGTTTCACAACGTCACCCTCCGACACCGTATTGCGGCGCAGGTGCGAGTACAGCGTGCGGAAACCGTACTTGTGCTCGATAATGATGTGCCAGCCGTGATTGTACTGGTCATAGGCGGCGCGGGTAACCCGCCCGTCTGCACTTGCCAGGATCGGTATTCCGGGTGTGTCGGCGATGTCGATGCCCCGGTGCAGGTACCACTGCCCGGTAAACGGATGCAGGTGCGGGCCGAACTCTTGCGTTACCCGCCCGCGGCCTCCGGCGACCGGCCATTTGTTCGGAATGTCGGACAGGACGGCGCTGTGCGAGGACAGCACCTCGTCGATGCGTTTCAGCGGCTCCACGCTGCCCCGCAGGATTGAGGAGAGCCGACGGAGCTCTTCGATCTCCGGAATCTCATCCGACCGTCCGCTGTTGTTGAGCCCGATGAGCTCGATCGCGCCACTCTCAACGCGCGACTCCAGACCGGGCGCCTGCCCAAGGCCGACGAAGGCCTCCATTGTACCGGTCATTGCGCTCTGAAGGCTGTTGGAGCGCTGGGCAAGCTCGGTCACTTCTGTGAGGATGGTCTCCAGCGAAGCCTTGGCTTCTTCCAGCTCGCGGCTGCGCCGATCAAGCGTAGCCGAGGCCCCGGCGGTGCTGGCCGACAGGTAGAATATACTGGACCCGAGGAGTGAAACCAGAAGACCGACAAACACGATGGTGAGAACGTTGACCCGGAAGTTGAGGACGCGGTGCCCCGAGTACGGCACGATCTTAACGGTGATGCCCTGCCATAGCGCTGACGCGAGGCTTACCACCAACCGAACCGGGGCGCTTACAGCACGCTGTAGCCGAACTGGTGTTCTGCCTGTCTGAAGCCGTCGTCTGTGTTTCAAGCCTTCAATACCAGCCCTGGTCGCACAAGCTTAGCGGGCCTCCCTCACCCGAGGCCGCGCCGGAACTGTCTTTTTACCACACGTTTGTATCGGCAACATTCTCTATTATAACGAGCCTCGTAAAAGAATACAACCGCACAACTCGGTGTTGCGCCATATTCCTCCCGCTTGACAGTTCCGCACGAAGGTGCAGTATATGCTACCGGACGCGACGTGACAATGCCAATCAGTACCGACAGCCCGCAACCATGGAAGAGCCAGCTGCCCGCATTGGTGTTTTTAGCGGTGGTGGTGTTTTTCGGGGTGTTCCCGCGGTTGTTGCTGGCACCGCTGCTGGTTGAGATCGGCGCCGATCTCGCGATCACCACCGGTCAGGCGACCCGCCTGTTTCTGTTCGTTTCCGTCGGGTACACGCTGTCGATGCTGCTCTCGGGCTTCGTCTCGCAGCGCCTCGGCCATCGCAGAACCCTGGTGGTTTCGGCTATCGCAACCGGTACGGGTGCGCTGGCCGTGTCGCTGGCGGCCTCGCTCGCCACGATGCAGGCGGCTACCGTGCTGCTCGGCGCCGGTGCCGGGTTATACGCCCCGAGCGGCATACCGACAGTGGTCAGCCTCGTCACCCGCGAAGAGCGCGGCAAGGCGCTTGCCATCCACGAGCTCGGCCCCAACACCGCCGTAATGGCGGCACCGCTGGTCGCCGCCGCGTTCGTACCCTCGATCTCGTGGCGCCTGGTTCTCGGCGGGACTGGGCTGATCTGTCTCGCCAACGCGGCGGCCTTCGCCCGCTACGGCAAGGGCACCGACGCTACGGGCGAGCCCCCGAGCCTGTCTAATGTTGCCACCCTGCTCTCGGACGGCACCTTCTGGGTGGTGGCAGCGCTGTTGACCGTGGCGGTGAGCGCTGCGGTGGGAGTGTACGCCATCCTACCGAGTTTCCTGATCGCCGAACGCGGGCTCGAGGCCGGTTTCGTCAATACGCTGATCGGTATCTCGCGCACCTCGGGGATCGCGATGGTGTTCCTCACCGGCGTCCTGGTCGACCGCATCGGCGTAAAGCGCATGCTCCGGATTGTCTGCCTTGTTGCCGGCGCGTTTACGCTGCTGCTCGGCGTCGCACGCGGCGGGCTCCTGGTAGCGGCGGTCCTGCTACAGCCCCTGCTCGTTCCCGCATTCTTTCCAACCGCGCTGAGCGCCATCGCGCAGGTCGGTCCGCCGCGGCTGCGCAACCTTGCCGTCGCGCTCGCCATTCCCGCCGCCAACTTCGTGGGAACCGGCGTCTTCCCGAGCTTCGCCGGCCTGCTCGCCGAGCACGACCGGTTCGCTCTTGCGTTCGTGATTCTTGCCGGAGTGTTGTTTGCGTCGCTCGTGCTGGTGCCGCGCTTTCAGCCGCAGGCTTCGCGCGGGGCTGCAAGGCCCAACGCACGCGGCTGATACGGTGCGGCGGGTAACGCGGCGCGCTCGCATGCCGATACAGCGCGGCCGGCTGACACGCCGCAGGCTGTTGCGCCGCGCTGCGCTCAGCGCTCTACCGTTCCGCCGGGCACCACCGCTCCCCCGCGCTTCTGCCACTCGTCGAGTGAGCCGTCGTAGACACGCACGCGCGTGAGACCCGCGCAGCGCGCCGCGAAATATACCTGCGCCGCCGCATAGCCTGCACCGCAGTAGAACACCGCGTCGACGCGGTCGGTGATGCCGTACTCTTGAAACAACCGGCGCAGCTCCTCCGGCGAGCGCTGCAGAGGAAACCGCTCGTTCGCGAAGGTCTCAAGGTACGGGAGGTTGCGACTGCCGGGGATCGCGCCGTAGGCGAACTGCTCCGGCGGGAGCACATTGAAAAGGTCAACCGACGGAGAATCGAGAGCGGTCAGCACATACGCGAAGTCCGCACGCCGGCGTTCATCGGGATAGGCGGTGAACTCGCCCCGTTCCACCGCCGGCTCCTCGCGGGTCACGATCCCGATCAGATCGCGCCAGACGTGAAGTCCTCCGTCGAGCACCTGCACGCGACGGTGCCCGTAGTACTCGAGCAGCCACCAGGCGCGGGCTGCGAGGTAGCTTCCACCATCGTCGTATATCACCACCCTGGTTGAGTTGTTGATGCCGCAGTCGCGGAGCTTCTCCTGAATCTCCGCGCCGCCGAGAACCTGATGCGCAACAGTCAAACCGTTGTCGAGTTGCAGCGCGTCGTCGAGCTCACGCACCGGCAGATTGACCGCGTCAACGATATGCGCCCGCTCGTAAGCATCACGGGTGCGTACGTCGAGAATGCGCAGATTGTGTGCGGAGAGAATGCGAAAGAGTGTCTCTGCATCGATCGTGAAGCTCGCACTCATCGGCTTGAAATATAGGCGTATACGCCGCCCGCCGTCAAATGCCCGGGGCGGAGATTCCGCCGTCAATCGGTGCGGTAGGTCACCGAATAGGTACGCGGCTCGCGCAGCGTCAGCAACTCGGTGAGTCCAATTGAGTAACGCACCTCGTCTTCGGCAAGGTCACCGCCCTCCTGCGAGACGATCTCGCCTTCGGGCTTGATGCGCACCTCGATGCGCGCGTTGCCGATGCGCTCGCCGGCCTCGCCGGGCTCGGCGTACTCTTCCAGCGCCCATGCGAGATAATCACGGTACTGATCGGCACTCATCGCGCCGTCGTCAGGCGGGAGCAAGGCATCGCCGATCATGGTGTCATACAGCGGAGAGAGCGACAGAATCTGGCGCACACCCTCGGCGGTAAGCACCACTCGCAGCGTCCGCTCGGCACCGTTCTCCTCGATCTCGAACAGGTCCTCCGCTCCGGCCGCCGGGGTTTCGAACACCCGTTCAATGTCCGAGAACTGCAGCGAGAGCTCGAGCCGTCGCGGCTCAGGACTCTGTACCGATACCGGCCTCAGCTCCGGATGCGTCTCGAATGCCGTGCGAAGCTCGCCGGTATCGAACAGATCTCCGTCTTCCGGGTGCCCGCCGATCGAGATCAGCAGATCGGTGATATACTCATAGAGCATTGTGTCGAGGTCTACGGCCAAATCGGTAGTACCGCCGCCGTCGCCGGCGATCACGAGATCCTGTTGCACCGCGCAGCCGGCCGAGAAGACCGTGACCGCACAGATCGCGAGCAATGCCGCTCGTAGGTTTCTCCGCATGGTGTTAAGCTATCGCACTGCAACGAGCACGTCAATTCACCGCCACCGCGGCCCGGTCCCCGCCGGCCGAGCGCGCTCTTGCCCCGCCCCGGAGGCTGTGGCATACTCGCGCGCATGAAAGGCGTCATTCTCGCAGCCGGGTACGGAACGCGTTTCCTGCCGGCTACCAAGACGGTTCCCAAAGAGCTCCTGCCGCTTCTCGACAGACCCGCGATTGCGTTCGTCGTCGACGAGCTCGTTTCGGCCGGGGTAGACGAGATCCTCATTATCACCTCCAGGCGCAAGAAGGCGCTCGAGGATTATTTCGACCGCGAGATGGAGCTCGAGAGCGTCTTCTCCGCCGAGGGCGCTGAGGAGAAGCTCGGCCGAATCAAGCCGCCGGAGGTCAGGGTGCTGTTCACCCGCCAACAACAGATGCTCGGCACGGGGCACGCGCTGCTGCAGGCGGAGCCCTTTGTGGGCGCGGAGCCGTTCATCGTCGCCTATCCGGACGATCTGTTCCTGGGGGATCGGCTGCCTGCAGCCGAGCTCACTGCACGCTACCAGGAGACCGGTTGTACCGTTCTGGCCACAATTCACGACCCCCCCGAGCTCGAGCGATACGGCGTGCTGAGACTGAATCCGGACGGCGCCCACGTACAGGAGATCGTCGAGAAGCCCGCGCCCGGGCACGAGCCGAGCCGCGAGGTTTCGGTAGGTCGCTATCTTTACACACCTGAACTGTTCGCCTTTCTGCACGAGGGCTGGGAACAGCACTTCGCAGCCCAACGCACGGCCCCCGCCGGTGAGTACTACCACACGTATGCGCTTCAGCAGCTGATGGACCGCGACCGGGTGGTGTATTCGCGAACCGCGGCCGAGCGGCT
>PUOW01000304.1 GCA_003552185.1 Spirochaetaceae bacterium | reverse complement strand
TTGTGAGGGTTTTGCCGCGGCTCGTCTGATCTATCGAGAGCGTCGAGACTAGACGATTTTCCGGACTGATAGCACAGCCGATATATTTAACTTTGCGATAGTTAGACTAACAATTGTCACAAACCTATAGGAATGTGACAAGTAACTTATGTCTGCTACAGACAAACCAGACGACGGCAGTAGCATTGTAGAGAAAAACAGCTCTCGACGCACGTTTATGCGTGGCGTGGGCACGGCCGCGGCCGTCTCCGTGGTCGGAGTCGGATCGATGGGGACGGCGGCCGCTGAGGTCGGACTCGATTACGATGCTGATCTCACTCCCGAGACGATCCTCCGGTCGACCGCTGAGGTCGAGGTCGATCTCGACGACGAGCCCGAGGATCTCGATATGATCGACGAGGACGGAGACATGTTCTCACTGTCCGACTCGGGATACTCACTCCGAGAGTCCGACGACGACGAGCCACACAACCCCGTCGGGGCCGATCTCCCCGAGGTCGAGCTCGACGAGGACGAGGACGATCCGCTCGTCGTCCGAGAGGTCGAGGACGAGGACGGAGACATCGAGACGGAGGAGGTCTTTGATCACGAGGGAGGAGATCTCTGGTTTAGATCACTCGACGATCTCAATGTCGACGAGCTACTCGATCTCGATGAGGATGAGAATCCCGAGGTCGAGGACGACGAGCTCACGGTTTACTACGAGGTCGACCAACTCAGTCGAGACCTCGACGTCCTGGATGCCGACTATCACTTTACCGAACGGCTCGATCTCGACGAGGACGAGCACGAGGATGAGATCGACGACTCCGTCTCCGGTAAGACGACTCGGCTCCGAGCCGTTGCGAATCATCAACTCCTCGACGACGAGTCGGTCGAGTGGGATGATCACTATCTCGTGTTCGACGGCGTCCCGGAGGACTCCGACGAGCGATATGAGGTTGCGGGATTCTCTCCCGATGAGTCGAGCCCGACCCTCCGGACCGACGACGCGCTCGATCTAAACCTCTCGTCGATAATCGACGACATCACGTCCGACGACGAGGACGAAAACCGACACGTCGCTGAAATCGAGGAGCTCGCAACCGGAGACTTTGTCGTCTCCGTGATCGACATCGGCCTCGACGACGAGGAGATCGACGACATCCAGGAGTCGAGCCCACTGTTCGGCGGCTCCGGAGGGACCGGATCGTCCTTTATCGAGGGGACGCGCGGCGTGATCCTGGGGCTCGCAGGACTCGCAGGGGCCTTCATTGCATGGGTCCGATCACGGGCTCCGGGGGTCTAACATGGCGGACTCAATCGCTCAAGAGGCGGCCGGTCTAATCTCGGATGCGGGAGGACTCACCCCGTTTATCCGAGATTATGGCTTTGGCGGGATCCTGTATGCCATATTTTTGGCTATCATCGGGACTATCGACGCGGCCGGAGACGTGATCCTGGCTCCCTTCCAGGCTCTCGCGGGCGGTCTCGCGGGACTCGTCGACGGGACGCTCGGAGAGGCTGTTAACGTTCTCGGAGCCGGAGCGGACTCGGCTATTGCATCCTTCGAGACGGGAGCAACCGCACTCCTCGGACCGTTCGCGTTCCCGTTCGCGGTCGCTATCGCTATGCTCGGAGTGTTCGTCTTTGTCGAGTTTGTCCGACGACTTGAGTTTAGTCCGCTGATCTTTGTCCGGAATCGAGTGGGGAGATAGCTATGGGACTTGTCGACGACTTAGTCGGATCGGGAGGATCGGTCGACTGGGACCGACTCGGACAGACAGCTGTCGGAGCGGTCGCTCTCGTCGTCGTCGAGTTTATCATCGGATGGATCGATCTCCTCCGGTCGGGTCTCGTGAGAGGTCTCGACGGACTCTCGTCGTTTTATGCTGAGTTTATCGAGACCGTCGTCGGGATCCCGAGCTCGACCGCGGCGGCCGCGGGAGCTGAGGTCGTCGACGTCCTCTCGATATTCGGTCCGTTTGCCTTCCTGGTCGCGGCCGTGATCGTCCTGTTGAGTGGATATCTGCTTGTCGTCGGAGTGGTCCGGTCGGTCGGGATCCTCCGGGGAGCGATAGCATGAGAGCGACCGTCCTCGACGGATCCGGATTTAGCTTCAATCCGTTTGATTATCGAGATCAGATCCAGGAGATCGTTGCCGAGTGGATAATCGGCGGCTTTATCGGACTGATCGATGCGATAGCGGGCGGTCTCGAAACGATATTCGATGAGGCTCTTATCGTCCTCGGAGACGCTCAGTCGATAGTCCTCATGCCGTTTGGACTCATCGGGGACGCTATCCTCGTGTTTGTCAACGGGATCGACTCGATCCTGATCGGAGCCGCGGGAGCTCTCGGACCACTCTCCCCGCTCGTGTTTGTCCTGGCGTTCGTGATCATGCTCGGGATCGGAGCTCTCTCCGTCCGAGTCGTTATCGAGATTGTGAGGTTTATCTAATGCGGCGGATCACAGAGATCCCCGTCGCCGGATCGGCGGCCGCGGCCGGAGTCGATCTCCTCCTCTTTGGCGGGGAGACGCTCGTGGCTGTCGGACTCGCTATCCTCACGAGTCTCGATCTATGGCTCCCGATGCTGAGTTATCTGTCGACCGTCGCTGAGGCGGTCCCGTGGCTCCCCGCTGATCCCATCGAGTCGGTCCTCCTCGTGGCCGCAACGCTGTTTGTCCTTTATTATTCGTACCGAATCGCTCGGAGAGCTGTCCGAGCTGCACAAACCGGAGATGCAGACCAGACATGAAATATCAACAAAAGCGAAAACGACGACGTAGAACAGAGCGGAAACTAAGACTCGATGAGTCGGCTCGATCACGAGCTCGTGATCGAGCCGACTCATCGAGTCTTAGTTTCCGCTCTGTTCTACGTCGTCGT
>PUOW01000411.1 GCA_003552185.1 Spirochaetaceae bacterium | reverse complement strand
CCGTTGTTCTTTTGGCGCAACCTGTCCGGCACGTCCTCACCGTCGAAGATCAGCAGACGCGAGCGGTGGACCGTGTACGGCATCCCGTAGAGCGGGTGGATGCGCATCCACTCAGCACGCCCGAACCAGCGCGATGCAGGGTCGGTACTGATGTGAGCCTGCGTCCAGCTCGTCTGCCACCGGTCATACACTATCAGGTCATTGACACCTCGGATCGCGTTTTCGTTCAGCGGCTGATCAAGGTCCGCAACGCCGTCATCCACCAGCATGACCATCACGGCACCACCGTACAGGCCCGCCCAGCGCAGCGCCTTATTGAACTGCTGTTTCGCCTGGAGCGCGTCAAGCTCTGCCTGGCGCTCCTGCCCATTATCACCCTGGATGCTCACCCATTCGCGGGTCATTTCCTCGGCAGGCAGGTCAACGATGTGCCGCCCGATGCCGTCAGCCCGGTAGATTGCCTCGACCTGTTCGCGCTGTAGCTCACGGTCGTGCTTGGGAGCGATCGCCTCGGAAGGGTCGCGGCGGGTGCCGTAGGAGCTCAGCAAGTTCTGCCAGCCATCTTCTCTTGCATCAGCCATGTCTAACCTTCTTTCTTTTGTCTCGTCGTATACGTATACGTCTTGCACGTGGATCAAATTTCACGCGCACAGGCTCGCCTTCACTATTTCTTATTTCTCGCCTGTCGTCCTGTTCCTGTCTCTTTACCATTGCGTTAACCCTCGCATTCCAGCGCCCCGGCTCTGGATCATCGGCGCCATCGCATACCGGATTGCGTCGATATAGTGGTTGTGAGCGTCCACGATGCTTGGTAGCACGTCGCCAGTATGCCTGTCAACTTTGTGGCTATACAGGCGGGCCTCCTTGATGGTCTGCCGGCAGCGTGGGTGGATGATAATTTCCTTGCGCCCGCGCAGCCAACCGATACCATCTTCAACACTCCCTTGCCACTTCGGGGCAGACTCGATGCGCGGTAGACCGTGGCGGCGCAGATAGCTTGTAGACTCAGGGCGCGCGTTGTCCGCACGGATAACATATCGGTCTGCACCTGGCATATTAGACAGCACCATGTCTGCCGTATCATCAAGCTCAACACCTACCCCGCCGCACTCGCGGTACACATAGAGCGTATCGTCGTGCAGGTAACACTCCACAACGGCGGTCTGGTCGTTGGCGAAACCGTAGTCCAGTCCGTAGTATGGGCCGTCCCATTTACGCCCCGGCTCGAACTCAGCAACGCGGTACTTGCCGTGCAGGACTTGGGCGTCGGAGTTCTGGAGATACACACCCTGCCAGATGTGGGCGTAGGTGGCCGGGTCCATGCGCTCTCTGTCGTGCCGGCGCTCTTGCTCAAGGGTGGCTGGAAACCAAGGATTGTCAGAGTAATTCAGCTCGGTAATCACAGCGTTATCCGGTGGCGACTTGATGAATCTCTGGTCCACAGGGCTGCCGTCTCGGCGTGGATTCCAGATCGCCCAAATCTCTGACTTGTCAGCACGCACAGTCGGTATCAAATGCAACCAGCTCTGCTCGGGCACGTCCTCGGCCTCTTCAACAATTACTAGGTCAAGCAATGCCATAGATCGAATCGCGTTTATATTGTGGCGCAAGCCCCTGAATAGGAAGTCCGTGCCATTTACTCCGCGGATGCGCGATTCACCAATTTCGTAGTGCTGCTCCAGCCACGGGTGGGACCGGATCGCGTTGCGGATCTCGGCGTACATGGATTCTTTGATTGAGACCTGCAGCTCACGAGTCGCCAGGATGCGCAAAGGCTCCGCATAGCCCCAAACTGCAGCCATCAGGGCGAAGGAGAAGGATTTACCGGAGCCTCTTCCGCCGTAAGCACAACGATAACGCACTGAACCCCTAGGGTAGCGGAAGATTTCGATCATCTTGGGGGGCAATTTAATCTTTGCTGTCTTCATCAAAGGCCACAATCTGCACGGTTGTCGGCTGCTGGATTGCCTCGCCATTGCTCGTCACGTCGTGGTGACTGGTCTCGCGCCACCCCGCCTGTGTCTTCAAGTAGAATATGGCGGCTGTAATATTGCCCTCCCTTGCTTGTTTTAATAGCCCTTGCGCAACAGCCCCGACAGCCTTTGCCTTGCCTTTTTTATATCGTCTCGAAACCTCCGGCTGGCGGTCCATTATTCTATAGAATGTATACTTGCCCAGGCCAAAATAGTCGGCTATTTGCTCAATCGACAAATATGCACCCAGCGCCTCAACCTGTGCAATCTGCTCGTCATCAAGCTGCTTCTTTGGCCTTCCGCCTTTGTTTTTAGCTAGCATGGCTTGCCTCAATCTTGCTCAAAATATTTTCCCGTATATGCTCGGCAATGGCTTTCAGCGGTCTTGGTTATTTAGCTGCCGTTTGCGATCAGGGCCTGTTCGACCTGCTCGACCGTTACCTTTTGTAGCTGTTTTGGCATTTTTGTTATCTCAATCAAAATTTGTTTATAAGTGCTTGATATTTGCTAACATATTTTTTAGTTTTTTTGCTTGACACTATTGACACTAAAGACACTATGTTATATCTTATACTCAACAAGGACGAGATAGACCATCAAGGAGGACAATATGTACTACCCAGCCGGATATAACCCACTGCACGGGGTTCAAAGTTGGCATTATGTCAGGCAAATCGCCCGCGCCGCCATCCGGGGCGACGAAATTCCCCCGATCCTGGTTGACGGGGAAAACCTGTTGGCTGGCACCCATCGCGCAGCCGCCAATGATCTGCTGGAACGGATGGGCTACGGTCGCTTGATTGATGATGTTGAGCTGGAGGACGTTGAGGATGACGCCCTGCGCGAGCAACTTATAGAGGCTGTGCAGGGCGACCATCCTGGCGAGGACATTCAAGAGCTTTGGGACGACAGGAGGTAACATGGAGGACAGGACTACACT
>PUOW01000354.1 GCA_003552185.1 Spirochaetaceae bacterium | reverse complement strand
CGGCAGGCAGCCGCGGGCCGCACGGCGGGCAACCCCGGCTGCCTCAGCCCGTCACGCGCCGGCGGCGCGCTAACGGCGGGCCAACATTTCGATTGATTGCCCGACTAGACCATAGTATGATCCACTCGATGATACGCACTCGCACCTTTGTTACGCTTAGCGTCGCGATTCTTGTGGCCTTCCTCATACTGACGGGCTTCTACGCCGTTCAGGAAACGAGGCGCACTCGTGAGTTCATACGCGAGTACGAACTCCCCTCGCTGGGCTTGGCGGTTCTGGCAAACCTCGACCGAACCGCGGCGCAGTATCACCGTGCCGGTGAAGAACTGCTTCGCTACCACTTCATTCGCGACTGGATCCTCGAAGGCGAGCAAGACGAGAACGAGCTGCGCGAGTTCTTGGAAACGGTACGCCGCGAGCACAACATGCTGGATGCCAGCATCGTCAGCGACCGCACCGAGACCTACTACAGCACCGACGGGCGCACCCTGAAGCTGGACCCCGACAACTGGGAACGCGATGGGTGGTACTACCTCTACCGCGACGCGGTTCCCGAGAGCAATATCGACGCCTGGTACTTTCCGGAAACCGGTGAGATCGGGATGTGGGTGAACGTGCCGATTGGTTGCGCCGATGGGGAGGTTCTCGGTGTAACCGGCGGCGGGGTCGACGCGAGTGCATTCCGCGCGATGCTCGAACACTACGGCGGTTTTGCCGGCATCAACATTTACATGGCGCGCCGAGACGGCCGGCTGGTCTACGCCACCGACGATACGCTACTGCAGACGCCGGCAAAAACGCTTGGTGAGATCTGGAGCCGCGACGTCACACCCGACCTCGTCACCGCCCGCGATTCCGCCGGCGGCACAGTTCTCCAGCCCGAGGGATCCGCCGGGCCGCTGCTGTGGGGCCATTTTTCCCGGAACTGGGACACCTACGTGATTGTAGAGAAGGCGGCAGCGGTGCTCGCCGACCGCACTCGGCAATCGGTCTTTCGGAGCATGGTGCCGGCCTTGATTCTGACCGCCTCGCTGTACGCGATCACGCTCTGGGTCATTATGGCTGCGCGCCGCAAGATCGCGCTACAGGCAAGCTTACTCGAAGACCTCGCCGGTACCGATCAGCTCACCGGGCTGTATAACCGTGCAAGATTCAACGAAATCGTGAAGCAGGAAACGCAACGAGTTCAACGAACCGGCGAGGAGTCATGCCTGCTTATACTAGACCTCGACCTTTTCAAAGAGGTGAACGACACATACGGACATCCCAACGGTGATCAGGCCTTGAAGACCGTCGCCTCCGAGATCAAGCAGCAGCTCCGGTCTACCGATACGCTCGCCCGCTTCGGCGGCGAGGAGTTCACGATACTGCTTCCGGGAACAAGCATTGAAGGAGCCTACCTCGTCGCCGAAAAAATCCGGCAAGCTATTGCACTTTGTAGACTACCGGAGCCGATGGCCGATCTCTCGCTCACCGCGAGCATCGGGGTCGCGCCGCTGCAGACCATGAACGACCAGTCCTTCGACATTACCTACCGCGAGGCCGACCGCGCACTCTACCGCGCGAAAAGACGCGGCCGCAACCGAACCGAAACCCCGACCGCGGCTGCTCGGTAGCGCTACCGCGCTGCCGGGCGTGCTCCCAACGCCGGGCGCGCGGCGCGGGCTACACGTGCAAGATCATCGGCCGGGGGGAATGAGATCAGATAAGATCGGGAAAGAAACTGCGGATCAGCAGCGCGGTAGCGGCGCGCTCAAAGCGCGTGCTCAGCGCGCCGAGCGACGCCATGATGTAGCGCGAATCGAACGCGGTCTTTGCGTCCGGCGGCGGCGCGAGCGTGGCGGTCGGCACGGTTTCGATCACCTCTTGCAGAACACCCCGGCACCCCGGAAGCCGCGTCAAAGCCCCGCCGGTGGCCAGCACGTATTTTACCGCGGTCAGATCCTTGCCCTCGGCCACCTGCTTCTTTCCTTCCGGTCCGTATAGGCTGCGGTAGCGCCCCGCGTGGCGCAACAGCGCTTGGGAGGCGGCCTGACGGGCGAGCTCCTCGGCGAGAGCGATCTCATCCGGGCTTTCCGGGATGGCAGGAAGCGCGCGGAGCGCCGTCTCGAGCCCGGCGGCGCCCTCCGCGTACCCGAGGCGCGCGGCGACGCGTTCGGCGTTGTTGTCTCGTGGGTCGTCTCGCAGAATGTTGAAGCGGTTGATGTAGATGCCGAGATCACCCTCGACGGTGCGCTTGGCATCCGGTTCGGGTGCAATCGCCCGGCGCTGCACCTCCTCGCTCCCGGCGGTCACCGAGTGTACATCGGTGGTTGCGCCGCCCACGTCCAGCACCAGAAGATCGCCGATTTCTTTCTGCAGCACCCGGGCGGCCGTCAGCACCGCGCCGGGAGTGGGCACGATAGGACCGTCGACGCGCTCGCGGATATGCTCCATGCCCGGACCGCCGGTGATGTGCTGTTCAAACACTTCCTGGATGATCGCGCGCGTGGGTTCCACGTTTAGCTCGTCGATGCGCGGATACACGTTCTCGGACACGTACAGCCGCGCCGCAAGGCCGCGAAACAGCGCGGCGACCTCGTCGCGGTTTTCGATGTTTCCGGCATAGATCACCGGGATCTCAAGCGCTTCCGCTCGCAGCATCTCGGCGATCTTCCCGGCATTGTGCAGCGCCGTGTCGCGCTCGCCGTAATCGACGCCCCCGGCAATCAGAATGATGTTCGGATGGATGCGTCGGATCTTCTCGATATCGGAATCTCGAAGCTTACCGGCGGTCACGTGATGGAGGTTGGCGCCGGCGCCTAAGGCCGCCTCTCGCCCCGCCCTAACCGTCATGTCGTAGGCAAGCCCGTGTACCGTCATACGCAGCCCGCCCGCGGCGCTGCTGGTGGCGAAGAAATGCTCCCACTCGAGCG
>PUOW01000073.1 GCA_003552185.1 Spirochaetaceae bacterium | reverse complement strand
TTGATGACGATGGAGTTCATGATCGATTATCGCGCCACAGTAATCGATTCGAGGCTAATGATCAATCAGCGGCTCGAGCGAAGGGTCGGCGATCTGCTCCGCGGCACGCCGCGCCCAGTCGCCCGCGGCTTCGCGCTCCGCCACGATCTCCCATATCGCACGCGAACCGGCGAGCGACGGGTCGTCGCTGTAGAGCGCCGAGCCGAGGTAGTAGATCGCGCGGTACAGCCCGGTTTCGCCGATGTATTCACGCATCTCGCGCCGCTGCTCGACGCGATCGAGCAGCCCTGCGACAGTCGTGAACTCGTAGCCCGGGTCGCGCTCTCGCTCGACCTCGATCAGTTCGGTAAGAATCTTGATGTTCGCGAACAAGAGGTGCTCCACCGCGCGTCCGTAGCTTCCGGTTCGAAGGTAATGCTCACCCAACAGGGCGTGTGCTTTGCGAGCGAAGTCGTCGGGTTGGCGATACAGAACCAAGAGGCGGTCGAGTCCTTCCTCGCGGATCACGCGCCGGTAGCCTTCGCGCTCGCCCGAGTACTCCTCCGAGACGTAGCGCTCGTCGCGCTCCACGATCTCGCGCAGTGCGAGCTCGTACGCGTGCGGGTTCTCGAGCAGCTCGTACACCTCGGCGAGTCGGTACCAGAGCAGAAACTCGTCTTCCGGAACCGCGAGGGCGCCGCGTTGCCGAATCGCGCGTTGAAACTGCCGCTCGGCCAGGTTAAGCGAGCCCTCAACCAGGTACACCTCGCCGATCGCGGCCTCGGCCTCAGGGTAGGGCCCGCCCTGCTCGATTGCTCGGCGAAACATCCGCACCGCATCGCCGAACTCGCCCGCGCGAAACGCCTGACGGCCGCGTTCGTACGCCACCCAGGCCGGCTCGTTCTGCGCCGCCGCGGTACCTACCGCGACCCCGCCGAACAGCGTACAGACACAGAGCAGAGTTATCGCGGCACGCCTTCCTGTCATCACGCGCGTTTCACCTCGCTGTTATTCTCGGAGATTATACCGCGGATACTGAGCCTACGAAAGAAAGCCGGTGCGGGTGAGCGTTTTCGCCCCCCTACACCGGCTCGATATCTCGGTGCGATTCGGCTCGTGCCGTTACAGCAAGCCGAGCAAGAACACCATCACGAACAGCGCCACGGTCTCGACAATACCGAGCACCATGATGTAGTTACCGAAGCCCTTGCCGGTTTCGGCCAACGCATCCGAGGCTGCGGCTCCGGCGCGCCCCTGAAAATAGGCCGAGAAGCCCATCGCGATACCACCGAACAATCCGGCTCCGAGGATGAGACCGGACTCAACCCCCGCCTCCATCGCCGGCACCAAGCCGGTGTTCATGAGAATTAGTCCGTAGATGGTCTGCGTCAACGGCGCACCGACAAACGCAACCAACATAAACGGAGCCTGCCTATTCTGAACGAAACACTTCTTCCAAGCGCCGACCGCAGCCAGTCCTGCCGTACCGGTCCCGGCAGCCGACCCCATCGCCGCAAACGCCAGTGCCGCGCCGACACCGATCAAGCCGTAATCCATTACTACCTCTCCTCTCTTCCTAATGAGTCTCTTCCTAACGAGAACTGTTTTTGAAACGGTTTATACGGAAAGCCACTCCATTCCATCCCCAAGTGACTTGAGAACTCCAACATATTGAGCCGCACCCCGTGTACAATCACCGCGAGCGCCGCCATCAGCAGGTTCAACGTGTGCCCGATAAACAGCACCACTACCGCCGCAAGCACCCCGACAACACCGCCGCCGATTCCGACGCTCAGCTCGCCTGCCATGGTGTTGAACGCGTTCGCGATCTCGACCGTCGCGAGGCCCACCGCAAACAGCCTGATGTACGAGATGATGTCCGAGAATGCGCTGATGCTGTCGAGCGCGTTTGTGAGGAAGTTCGCGAAGCCCTTCGCGACTCCCACAAAGAACGACACACCGGCCTCTTGCTGCGAGAATACGAACACCGCAGCCAAGCCCCCCGCGATCATGTACAGCGCGATATCCGGCACCGGAAAGCGCGTTGCGTCGATCACGAGCGCAAGCACCAGGTAATACAACCCCAGCACAATCGAGAGCCAACCCAGCTCTGTGAAGGCGCGCAGCTTCGACGGGCCGCGCAGGCCGCGAACGAAGTTCCAGAGATGCGCAATCGTGAGCTGTAGCGTACCGAGCACGAAGCAGATCAACTGCACGTTATCGGCGCTCGCCGGGTTCCAGGTAGAGATCGGCTCCACCACCATCGCCGAGAGCACCGGAAGCTCCGAGAACGGCTCGTACCCGAACCAGTTGCCGGTTAAGGCACCCCAGATCACGGTTGCGACGCTCAGCAGTATCAGCAGGATGTTGCCTTCCGAGACCTGACCGTGCTTCCGCCGGCCCTTGCGCGCAAACGCGAGCGAACCCGCGAGCACGATGAGCCCGTACCCGGCGTCGCTCAGAATCATCGCGAAGAACACCGTGAAGAACATCAAGAACAGCATGCTGATATCGAGCTCGCGGTAGCCCGGAACGGTCGCGAGCAACTTGAAGACCGGCTGTATGATGCGAACCGGCTTGGGGTTCTTCACGAGCGTCGGCACCGATTCGTCGGGTTGCGGGTCGCGGACCATCAAGCCCCAGCCCTGCTCGGCCGCGAGCGACCGAAACGACGCCAGATCGGGCTCCGGAATGAACCCGGTGATGTACGCCACCCCCGACTCGGCCTCCATACCGGCTCGAACGCGCTCAAACTCGAGACGCTCCCGCAGCACCTTCTCGGCCCTTTCTAGCTCACGGTCGTAGGCCGCGATCGCAGCGAGCTCGCGGTCGATGCTCGCGATCTCGGCGCCGAGCTCCTCGCGCTGCGCGCGCAGCGCGCTTGTCCCGTGCTCAGGAAGCGAAAGCGGCTCGAGGTCGGGTTGACCTTCCGGTTGACCCTCGGGTTCCCGATCGGGTGCAAAACTCACCACCACCGCACGCACCGAGCCCTTCGCACGCGTAATCACCGCTTTGTAGGGCGCCTCGATCGCGTCGAACTCTTCGGGCGTAATCTGATACAGTCGCAGAAAGATGCCGTGCTCCTCGAGCCGGCGAATTTCCTCGGTTTCTACCTCGCCCCACGGTTCGAGCCGTGTGAGCTCGCGGTCTATCTTGTCGCGTTGCTCGCGCAGCTCGCGTCGGCGTTCGCCTCGGGCCACGAGTTCTCCCGCCCGCTGCACCGCCGCGTCGCCGGCGGTATCGGCCGCGAGCCGCTCGGCGATCTGTTTGGCTTCACTCGACTCGGCCGCCGCGAGCTGCTCCTCGGAGCGCTCGTCCTCAGGCGGCAGCAACGCCCGCGCGCGCTCGAGCGTACTCAAGCGTTCTTCGAGCGTAGCGAGCTCCTCGGACTGCGCCGCGTCTACCTCGAGATGCAGCACCCCGGCGTCGCGCATGCGTTCGACCGCGGCTTCACGGTCGGACTCGAGCACCACGACCGAAAGCTTCTTCATTGGAACGATCATTCGGTTACACCTTTTCCAACTTGTTCTTCGAGATCTTGCCCCGCACTACCGCCGCGGTCTGCTGGTCGCCGAGATAGATCTGAATCATGCGAATATTCTCTTTCGTCTCGGGAATCTTGACCTTCTCAAAAAGATTGACCCGCTGCGTCGTGATGCGAAGCTCCTGCTCCAACAGTCGTTGTTGCTCGCGCAAGACCTGGATCTCGGCATCAAACGCCAGCAGCTCCTTTAGGCGCTGTATCGCGGTATCGACCCACAGCGGATACGCGAACAGGTCGTAGGGCAGATCCTTAAACACGATCCGGTTGAAAACCGGTATGTCGATACCGGCGATATTTCCGGTATCGGTCTCGAGGCTCTCTACCTCTACGAGCTCGTGAATATCGAGATCTTCACCGAACACCTCAACCCACTGCATGATGTCGTTATACAGCTTCTCGCGCTCCGCCGATTTGCGCCGCTCCTCGGCCTCTACCTGCCGGATCACCATCTGCAGTTGCTGTTTCTTCAACTGCAGGGTCGGCAGATAGCGCTGAAAGCGCTTGAGCATATCTTTCTGGCGCTTGAGCTCGTTTTTCGTGAGCTTTACCTTCGCCATAGCTTACGCCGTCTCCTCCTGGCGCGGCCAGTACTGCTTGAGCAGCTCGGTTCGTAGCCCGGTCTCGGCGGCATCGAAACACTCGGCAAGAATATGCCACCCGCGTTCGAGCGCCTCCTCGAGCGAGATGTTTACCGAGAGGTCCATCATTTGGTCCTCGAACATCTCGCCGTACTTCAGTAGCTTGTTGTCCCAGTCGGCCATGCGGAAGCCCATCGATTTCTTCTCGAGCGATTCTTTGTACGCCGCGTAGAGCTTGATCATGCCGTCCATCAGCGCGCGATGGTCGGGACGGGTCTTGTCGTTGACGAGCTGCTTCAAGCGCGACAGCGAGCCGAACGGCTCGATGCGACCGCCGCGCAGGTAGTACTGTCCCTCGGTGATGTAGCCGGTGTTGTCGGGTACCGGGTGCGTTACATCGTCGCCCGGCATGGTGGTGGCCGCGAGCGTCGTGATCGAACCGGCACCCTCGAAGTCTACCGCCTTCTCGTAGCGTGCCGCGAGCTGACTGTAGAGGTCGCCCGGATAACCGCGGTTCGACGGAACCTGTTCCATCGTGATCGCGATCTCTTTCATGCTGTCGGCGAAGTTCGTCATATCGGTGAGCAGCACCAGCACCTTCTTGCCCTTCAGCGCGAAGCGCTCGGCGACCGCGAGCGAGACGTCGGGCACCAAGAGGCTTTCTACGATGGGGTCGGAGGCGGTGTGCACAAAGAAGATGGTGCGGCTCATCGCGCCGCCTTCCTCGAGCGCGTCGCGGAAGAACAGGTAGTCGTCGTACTTGAGCCCGATACCGCCGAGGATAATCATATCGACCTCGGCCTGCATCGCGATGCGTGCCAGCAACTGGTTGTACGGCTCACCCGAGACCGAGAAGATCGGCAACTTCTGGCTCTCGACCAGGGTATTGAAGAGGTCGATCATCGGGATGTTGGTGCGAATCATGTTACGCGGAATAATACGCTTCGAGGGGTTAACCGAAGGACCTCCGATCTCGATCATGTTCTCCTCGAGCGGTGGGCCGTTGTCGCGTGGGCGACCGCTGCCGTCGAAGATCCGCCCGAGCAGATTGTCGGAAAACGAGATCTGCATCGGGTGGCCAAGAAAGCGGACCTCGTCGCCGGTTGAGATACCACGGCCGCCGGTGAAGACCTGCAGAGCCACCTGTTCCTCGGACAGCCGAATGACCTCCGCAAGCGACTCGCCGTGTCTGGAGCTCACGACCGCGAGTTCGCCGTAGCGCACCCCTGAGGCGGTAACGGTGATAACGTTACCGGATATCGCTTGAATTTTACTATACACCTTACGCATTGCTGTGCTCCGTTGTCAGCGATTTCAGGAGCTTCTCACCGTGCTCGTCGGCGCCGGATGCGCGCTCCGAAATCTGTTGTTCCAGTTCATTCTCGAGCGACTTGAAGTCGTCGCTCATCCACTCGGTTCCGTTGTAGTCGAGAAACTTCTGGCGTAACTCGTTGAAGTAGTGCCGCGCTTCTTCCTTCGACTCTACCGAAAACTTGGTCACCAGAATCTTCATTAGAATGGCGAAGATGTGCCGCTGCCGCTCGACGCTGACCGCGCGGTCTACCTCGTCGAACGCGTTTTGCTGCATATAGACCGAGTCGATGAACTCGCCTTTGAGATACAGCACGTAGTCCTCGAGACTGGTACCTTCCTCACCGACTACCTTCATCATCTGGTCGACCTCGTTGCCGCGAAACACGATATCGCGCGCGTACTCGGTAGCGTCGTAATTCACCGAACCCTCGTACTTACTCCAGCTGTCGAGCGGATCGATCGCCGGGTATTTGCGCGCGTCGGAGCGCTCACGCGAGAGCCCGTGGAACGCCCCGACAACCTTGAGCGTGGCCTGCGTAACCGGCTCCTCGAAGTTACCGCCGGCCGGACTAACCGTCCCTCCGATGGTGACAGAACCGATGTTGCCGTCGTGCAGCCGCACGCGCCCGGCGCGCTCGTAAAACGCCGCGATTACCGACTCGAGATACGCGGGGAAGGCTTCCTCACCCGGGATCTCTTCCAGGCGGCCCGACATCTCGCGCATCGCCTGTGCCCAGCGCGAAGTGGAGTCGGCGAGCAGCAGTACGTTGAGGCCCATCTGGCGGTAGTACTCGGCGATTGTCACCGCGGTGTACACCGAAGCCTCGCGCGCCGCTACCGGCATTGAGCTGGTGTTACAGATGATGACGGTGCGCTCCATCAGGGTGCGCCCGGTACGCGGGTCGGTCAGCTCCGGAAACTCGCGCAGGGTCTCGACAACCTCGCCCGCGCGCTCACCGCAGGCCGCGACAATTACAATATCGACCTCGGCGTTGCGGCTCGTGATCTGCTGCAACACCGTCTTACCGGCGCCGAACGGGCCCGGAATACAGTACGTACCGCCGAGCGCCACCGGAATGAAGGTGTCGATGAGGCGCACCTTGGTGACCATCTGCTCCTCGGGGCGAAGCCGCTCGGAGTAGACCTTGATCGGCCGCTTTACCGGCCACTCGAACACCATCGTGAGGTCGTGTTTGCCGCCCTTGGCGTCGGTCACGGTTGCGACCTTCTCGTGCACGGTGTACTCGCCTTCATCGGCCACCCAGTCGACGGTGTACTCGCCGAGGAAGTTGAACGGCACCATCACGCGATGGTCGAAGATACCTTCCGGAACCGTGCCCACCGTGTCGCCTTGACGAACGGTCTCGCCGACGCCGACCTTCGGCGTGAACTTCCATTTCTGCTCACTCTCGAGCGCCTCGAGGTACACACCGCGGTCGAGAAAGAAGCCGAGACGCTCGGCGAGCTCGGGAAGCGGGTTCTGCAGCCCGTCGTAGACCTTCCCGAGCAAACCGGGCCCTACGCTCACCGCCAGAAGCTCACCGCTGAACTCCACTTCCTCGTTGATGCCGATGCCGCCGGTCATCTCGAAGACCTGCATCTCGGCGCGGTCTCCTTGGATGCGGATAACCTCGGACTTGAGTTTCTTGTCGCCGAGCACAACGTAACCGACCTCGTTCAAGGCCACCTCGCCGTCGACTCGGACGCTGATCATATTCCCGTTTACTCCGATCACTTTGCCTTTAGTCATGGTTAGACGTACTCCAGGTTAGTCTTCGGAATCCTCATCGAAGGAGTCCGTTATCTTTTCGTAGGTTTTCTCGAACACGCGGATCCCGTCTTCGCGGTTAAACTTCCGGTTGCGCTCGAGCAGCCGCAGTTTCAAGAGGTATGCGATGAGTTTCTCCAGATCGAAGAAATGCCCCGCTTCGAGCTGGTCGAGCATCTGCCAGCGCGCGAGCTGCAAGGCCTGCTCGGCGCGCAACGGCGAGCTCTCGGCGAGCGCGTTGCGCGCGAGCTCCTCGACCCGCCCTACATGCGTGCCGTCGCCGCCGTCGTCCGCTATGCGGAGGTACTTCTCAACATCCTCGTTGAGCGCCGCACCGCGCAGTCGAGCGAGCGCGTTGCGCAGACCGCGCTCGAACATGTACCAGTCGTTGAGCAACGCGATATCGCTGGTCTCGGCGTGCTCGGGCTGATACCGCACAGCCTGTAACACCGCGTAATCCGAGGCGGTGCAGTGCTGCGCGCAGCGCTCGAGGAACTCATCGCTGGAGATAAACTCCTCGTTTTCGTAGAGCAAAAACGGGAGCGTTGCGACGAGATAATAGTATTGACTCACTGATCTCCGCTCCCCTCACTCTCCGCCGCTGCAGTGCTCAGTAGCTCGCCGAGGCGTGAGTTCAGGTGCAGGCGCAGCATCTCAGCAACACCCTCGGCCGAGAAGTCGTAGTACGCCGAGCCGTCGCGCTCGCTGACGACGAAACCGGCTTCGAGCTCGGGGCTGGGCTTAATCGTGACGCCGGCACCGAGTTGCGTTGCGAGCCGCGAGCGAAGGTTCTTCTCGAGCTTCTCGAGCTGGTCTTGCGGCAGCAGTACCTCGAGGTCGCCTTGTTTGCCTTCGGCCCAGGCTGCGACCAGCGTTACCACCGCGTTCTCCAAGGCCTCGCCGCTATAGGCTTCCTTGGTAGCGTTATCGATGACCTCCGAGAAGATCGCTTGAATGCGCCCGCGCAGCTGCAACAACAGGTCGCGCCCGGCTTGCTTCAAAGCCTGCTCGCCCGACTGTTCGCGCTTGCGCGCTTCCTGCTCGGCCTCGGCAACGATCTGCTCGGCCTGCTTTTTGGCATCGGCTACGATATCCTCGGCGCGCTTTTCGGCGTTCGAGACGATCTCGGAAGCTTGCGCTTCGGCGCTCTGCACACCCTCGGACTTTATTCGGTCAATCAGTTCTTTCAGCTGGACATCCATACCCGCCTATCCTTTTTGCAAGTTGCTAATGGTTTTGTCGACTCTACTAGCCGATTATCGTTTTCGCAAGCCGGCCGCTTCCGGGCTCGCGCAGTGTCGTGACCTATCGCCGCGCGCGCAACGCATCGCCGCACGCGTGAACTGCCGCCGTGGGTGAGATCTCGATTCAACGATCCCACTCGAGTTGCCAGGTGAGCGTCTCCTCGGCGGTGACGTACTCCGCGATCGTGCGCTCGTACCGCGCGGTCCGCCCGTCGCTCGAGAGCTCACCATGATTGTGCTCGAGTATCCGCGCCGGAGCTCGAACCTCGAACCTCAAGCGGTACTCCGAGAGGAACTCGGACGCGAAAGCGCGGGTTTCCTCCCCGATTTCTTCCACCGAGTCCTCGAGGATGACCTGCGCGTACCGCATCTTCCCGTTGTGCTCGGCCAGCGTAACGTAATCGCGACGCCCGGCGTACACCGCGTTGAGGGCCTCGAGATTCTCGAACGCCAACTCGGCCTCGATCACGCTGTACTCACCGCGGTCGCTGCGATCGTATGAGCGCAGCGTTAGGCCCTCGGTGTCGCGGGCGAGACGCTCGAACTCGCGTTCCCCAAACGGCAACGGCAACTCAGACTCCGCTTCGCCGACCGCGCCAAACCCTATCAGCTCAGCATCGGCGCTGTAGCGCATGCTGACCCGGCCGCTACCGTCGTTCTCGATCTTGATACGTGTCTCGAGATCGAGACAGCCCGTGAGGATCACCAGAAATGCCGTGATCGCAAGCAGTTTCTTCACAGTAGCCACCCAATAACATGCCAAATCAAAATTACTGCCGCCGGATATCGATATTATCTTAATTTATTAGATAACGCAAGATCCAATTCAGTGATGATTTCCCGCCCTGCGCCCGCTCGACCCTGCGCCCAGCTCGACCGCAGCAGTGTAGCGTTTTCATGCGCGATTGCCCAGAGTGTTCGGCGCGAGATCGGAGTGTTTTCGTGTTCTCGAACGACTTCCGGAAGCCGAAAGCCCAATCGAACGCGCGGCGGTTCTACGCCTGCAAGTCCACCACGGTTTTGCCGTGTCCGCCGTCTTCGGGGCGTGCGTACGAGATTTCCGAGACCGCAGCGTGCTCGGACAGAAACGCGCGCGTGCCCTGCTGCAGCACACCCTCGCCTTTGCCGTGGATGACCCCGAAGCGTCGCGTTCCGCTGAGAACACACCGGTCGATCTGACGCTCGAGCTCGGCGATCGCCTGTTCGAGCCTCATACCGCGCAGGTCGAGCTCGAACACAGGCCCCTCGCTCGGGTCGCCGTCGCGTGCGTCGTTACCACCCAGGTCGTTGCCGCGCGAGTCGCTACGGCTCGCGTCGTTTCCGTACGCCCGGTAGGAAGCCGCGGAGTACGACACCGTCGCGCCGGCTTGAGCTTTGTCTCCGGCTCGGCCGCCACCGTGCCCGGCGCCCGCGTCCTCCGGCACCGGTTCGAGGTCGAGCTCGGGAACCGAGATACGAATCGCGCCGAACGTGACGCTCCAACTGCCGTCGCTGTTGCGCGGCCCCAGCACGCCGCGCCGCCCGGACGAGCGCTCGCGTACCTCCATTCCCCGGCGCAACCCAGCCGGCCGACCGCCGGTTGATCCGCCCCGCTCGCCGCCGCCCCGCTCGCCGCCGCCCGCCTCGGTTCCACCCGACTGCCGATCTCCGACCGAATCCCCATGCCGGGCGTGCTGTGTCGCCGCGTCCCGCTCGAGCTCGGTTTGCTCGTCATCCACGAGCTGCGTGAGAGCGTCGAGCTCGGACCGCGCCGCTTTGGTCTTCTCCCGCGTAAGCTCGCCTTCGCGCAGGCTGCGCACCAAGTTCTCGATGCGTCGTCGGCTTTCCTCGATCAGCCGCCGGTGTTCCTCCGCGAGCTCGCTCCGAAGCGCGAGCTCGCGCCGCGCAACCTCCGCCTCGCGCTCGGCGAGCTCCTGCTCGCGCCGCTGCAGCCGCCGTCGGGCGCCCTGCGCCTCGTCCTCGCTGACGCGAAGTCGCCTCTCGCGCTCGGTCAGCTCAACCACGAGTTCATCGGCTCCGCTTCGCCCGCTCTTGAGAAGCTCCCGCGCGCGCTCGAGCACCTCCGCCGGAACGCCGCAGGTTTCGGCGACCTCCAGCGCATGGCTCGCTCCCGGCACCCCGGTCAAGAGCCGGTATGTTGGAGCGAGGCGGTCTTGATCGAACTCAACCGATGCGTTCTCGGCGTCGTCGCGTGCAAACCCGTAGCGCTTGAGCGCCCCGTGGTGAGTCGTCAACAGCACCCGCGCCGAGTGCTCCGCGAAGTACTCCAGTAACGCCGCCCCGATCGCGGCGCCTTCGGAGGGGTCGGTGCCGGCGCCGAGCTCGTCGAGCAGCACCAGCGAGTGCTCGTCGGCCTGTTGCGCGATCTCGGCGATGCGGCTCATATGCCCGGAAAAGGTCGAGAGCGATTGCTCGATCGATTGCTCGTCGCCGATATCGGCGTACACCGCGGTGAACAACGGCAAGGCCGATCCCTCCTCGGCCGGAATCTGCAGCCCAAACTGACGGCAGAGCGCGAGCAGCCCCACCGTCTTCAACGCAACCGTCTTACCCCCGGTGTTTGGACCGGTGATAATGAGGCTCCTCACGCCCTCCGGTAGAGTAATGTCTATCGGGACCGCGCCGGCGCCGAGCATGGGGTGGCGTGCGCGGTTGAGGCGAATCTCCGGGCCGTCGATCTCGGGACGCACACCGTCGAACTGCCGCGACCAGCGCGCTTTCGCGCGCACGGTGTCGAGCTCGCCGACGATCTCGAGCGCACCTCGAAGCGCAGCACGTTCCTGTCTGCAGGCTTCGCTGAGCTCGCGCAGCAGTCGAAGCAACTCGCGCCGATACTCCTCGTGCGCCTCGGCGAGCGCATTGTTCTTCTCGACGAGCTGTAGCGGCTCCAAAAACACCGTTCGCCCGCTGCCGGAAACCTCGTGCACCACCCCGGGAATCGCGCTTTTGTGCGATGCGGCGATCGCGAGCACGGTGCGACCGTCGCGCACCGTAGGCCGGTCGGCGTTGAGGACGCGAGCGTAGCGTGAGTCGTTGAGGAACGCGCCGGCCATGCGCGAGATTTCGCTCTGCAACCCGAGGGTGCGCTTGCGGATGCTCCGGAGCGCCGGGATCTCGTTTTCTTTAACCTCACCGGTACGGTCGATCACGGCGCGAATGCGGCGCACCAGCTGCGACAGGTCGGGCAGCTCACCGGACCGCTCCTGCAGCTGGGGATACTGCTCACGATTGGAGCCGATTGCCGCACCCAAACGGGCCGCACTTTCGGCAAACTCCGCTATCGCGGCGAGCTCGGGGCCTTCCAGTACCGCTCCCTCAACCCGAAGCCGCGACACCGCCTCGCGGATCGCCGGAAACGCGAGTTCCTGCGGCTCGAGGTCGTCTTCAAGGAAAGCGCGGTACTCCGCGACGAGATCCTGCGCGCGCTCGACCGTTTCTCGATCGGTCGCAATCTGCTCCTCCGCGATCCGGGCGCTCCCCTCGCTCGAGAGGCACCGCTCGATCAGCATCGTCCTCACCTTCTCAAACTCGAGAACGCGCAACGCGTGTTCGTTCATACCCTGTGCTCGACCACTCATACTGCTCAACCGCTCATGCCGTGTATCCCGCCAACGCGCCTCGATACCGCAAATTGTAGCGCTCGGCGAACAAGCCGTACGCGTCTTCGCCCTGCGCTCCGCTCCCCGGCTCCTCGGTGACGTACAAGCTTCCGTAGACCCCGTTGTCGCGCGCGTTTCCGCCGCCGCGGTTCGAGCCGGCGCCGCCCGCCCGCGCGAGCCGGTTCTCGGCGAGCACCGCCTCCAAGCGCCGCACCACGCCTTCCCGCGAGTCGATGACGCGTATCCCGGGCCCGAGCGCGGCGGTGAGCTCGGGTTCAACCTGCAGGAAGTGTGTGCAGCCGAGCACAACGGTATCGAGATCGGCCGCCCGGAACTGGGCCGCCGCATCCTCCACGATCGCCCGGCGCTCGTCGCCCCGGCTCATGAAGGAGCGCCGCTCCACGAACGACACAATATCGCCGCCGGCGACCCGCAACACGAAGCAATCGGCCGCGAACCTCGCAATGAGCTCGGCGAGATACCGATCCTCGACCGTCCGCGCCGTGGCAAGCACCCCGATCCGCCGCTTACGCGAATACTCGGCGGCGGGCTTCACCGCCGGCACCACCCCCACCACCGGAAGCGCGAGGCGCCGGCGTAGCGAGCTGAGCGCCACCACCGAGGCGGTGGTGCAGGCTACCACTACAGCCTTCGCCCGATGCGCCGCGACCGCGGCCACGGCGGCGGCGGTGACGGCGCGTCGCACCTCATCGGGAGATTTCTCGCCGTACGGGAAGTTACATCGATCCGCAAGATACACAAACCGCTCGTGCGGGAGCCGCGCTGCAGCGCTCTCGAGATACGGCAACCCGCCGACGCCCGAGTCGAGGAAGAGAATCGGGGCGTCTTCAACCATCGCCGAAGAGGTTGTTGAACTGCGTGCGGGCCTCGTCCTGCTTGCGGGCGCGCGCCTCACCCAAGCCCGAGCCGCCTTCACCCGGGCGCAGTTGGAAGTAATCGCAGAAGTTCGCGCGATCTTTGATGCGGACCGCTTCCGGTATGGTTTCGCGACACTCGTACTGCGCGGACGGATCATAGAACCGGCAGTTGAGGCACACCTTCATATCGGCGCCGCAGTGATCGCACAGCGTCTCTCGATACACGCGCATATTGTCGGGATAAGCGCTTCCGCATGAAAAACAACTCGCCATACCCTCGAATAGTAGCCGGTAAGCATGGAAGTTGTACAGAGGCGCGGCCGCGGCGTGTACAGCGCACGGCCGAGTGCGTTACTATGT
>PUOW01000281.1 GCA_003552185.1 Spirochaetaceae bacterium | reverse complement strand
GGCCGCGGTTCCGCGCGACGGGAGCGTTCGGTAGCCGGGCCCGTCCGGGCCTCGCATCTCGGTAATCGGTTCGTTCCCGAAACGCCCTGTGGCGGTTGCCTCGAGCTTATGGCGCTCGGCGATCGCAACGCTATATCCCGCGCGGCCCGAAACCGAGTCGAAATGATCGCCTTGCCCCAACGGGAAGCCGTGCCGATACCGCAGGCGCGCGGTCGCCCCCGCTTGAAAGAAGCTCACGAATCGCCGCGCATCAACCGAAACGCTCGCGTCCTGAACGTAGTACTGTGTTGAGTCGGGTGCTCGAACGCCGTCTTCCCAGTCTTCGTCTACCTGCGCCGACGCAACCGAGCCGGCGCCGCCGATACTCCAATCGTCGCCGAGTCGGTAGGTTGTATTAAGAGTGGCGCGCAGCCGCGTCTCGCGGTAGCGCCGATACGCCTCGCCGTCGGGCATAACGCGCTCTTCCTCACCTTGCCCGGCGCTCAGAAATGCCCCGGGCTCGAGCCGCCCGCGCTGCAAGACGCCTCCCGACACACCGACGGCGGTGTTCCATCCTTCGAGTGATGAGCCGTCGCCTCGGAGCATACCGAAACCGAAAAGCTGTGTACCGGTGCCCAGAAGGTTGGACTCCAACACCGCGAGTCCACCCGACCATCCTCCCTCGTTATAGGCTGCAATCGGCAACGCGAGCAGAGTCCAACGGTCCTCGAGTTCCAGATGAAGCGTTAACTCCCCTTCGTCGTTCGGAATCAGGGTCAAGTCCATATCCTCGACAAACAGGCCGCTTCGACGAAGCCGACGACGGAGCCGATCGAGGCTGAGTTCCTCGCGCGAAACCGGCAGCTCGAGATCAAGAATACGTCGCACGGTGGAATCGCGTGTGCGCCGTAAACCGCTGATACGAAGCTCGGTCACTTTGGCGCCCTCGTGCACCCCGAGATCGGCCGAGTCGCGCCGCTCTACACTCTGAGCCCCGGGGGCCGCAATCGCGCGGTTTGGTGCGACAAGCACGACCAGCACGACCAGCACGACAAGCACGACAAGCACAATCATTGTGCTCGGCACCACATGCTCGCGCAGCACTCGAGGGCGTCGGGATAGATCTTGCATATCGGTTGAGAAGATACTTGCGAAAGGCGTGGTTTGGGAAGGGTTTCGGCGCGCCCGGTTCGTGCGGCACGCACTTTGCCCACACCCCGCGATCCAACCCGCAACCCGAGCGACCCGGCCGACCCGTGTCGGCTTTGACGATCAGCTGAGTTTCGGGTTACGCTTTCTCTATGCGGCCGGGGCTGTATGCGTTATGTGTGTTACTCGGAGTAGTGACCACGGCGTGGTTGTTGTTCAGAGCCTACCCGCGCTACGTGGAGCGAACCGGCGCGCTCGCTTTCACGCGTCGCGAACTCGGCTTGGCCGGTGCAACGGCGGTACTCTGCAGCATCCTCGGCGCACGGGCTGCCTCGATTGCATTTGAATGGGAGCTCTACGCAGCAAACCCGGCGCGTATTCCACGGATCTGGGAAGGTGGACTGGTCTTTCACGGCGGGCTCGCGGGAGCTCTGCTCGGCGTAAGCGTTTTCGCGCGGGTGAAGCGCATAGTCCTCCGCGACCTGCTCGACATGGCACTACCGTACCTCTGCATTGGGTACGCGATTGGGCGCGTCGGCTGCTTCCTAAACGGTTGCTGCGCGGGCCGCCGGAGTCGGCTTCCATGGGCGGTGTTCTTGGCCGATGTAATGGGAACCGCCCCACGCCACCCGACACAGCTGTACGCCTCGCTTGCCGCACTCGCGATGTTTGTGGTCCTGCGAACCGTCTCGGCCGGCACGCGCCATACCGGCATGACAACCGCAGCGTTCTTGCTGGTGTTTGGCGCCTACCGGTTCCTGATCGAGTTTCTGCGCCTGCACCGACCGGTCGACGGAGGGTTGTCGCCGTTTCAGTGGAGCTCCATGCTACTAATGGCGTTGGGCGTTGCGGTGTTTGCGCACGCCCGGCGGAGCGGCACTACCGAAGAACGAGGGGGACGCAATGTGTAGTTCGAAACAAGGAGTAACCGGCCTGCGAGTGCTGATTACCTCGAACGGGGCGTTCGCGATTCTGTTATTGCTCGTATCGGCGTTCGTTTCCCGCCCAGTTTTTGCGGACGCCGAGAATCCACCCGATGAGCAACTCGTCGATTTGGTGTGGGGTGTACCCGAGGAGGTTCGGATGGGTACATTCGAAGGTCTTCCGAGGCACCCCGAGGACAAGCACAGCAGACCGGAACGCTCGGCCGAGGGTCCAGCTGCGGACGATGCACCGCGCGCCGGCTGCACGAGTCTCGAGCTCGTGTGGGAAAAGGATCGGTCGTACGTGCTACCTTTGTTTGCATCCTCGGAGCATACGCTCGACGGGATTCGCTACTTCGGTCACTCTATTCCGATCGGCTTCGATCTCGAATGGCTCGATGTCCGCTCAGGCCAATGGTACCCAATAGATGATATCCCTTCGGAGCTAATCCTCATGCGCTCGGAGCGCCGCAACGATCACCGCACCATTGAGTTCGGGCCTCCTGAGGGTGCCGCGTTTCGGCATGACAAAGTGCGCTTCATCTGGTTTCGAGTAACACCACGGGAGACCGGCGAGTTCAGCATAACACTGTTCGCGTTTCAGCCCCAGGACGAAGAGCGCGGCAGCGAGGGCAGGAACGGAACACACCCATCGCCGATCTCGGCGGAGCTCAGCCTCGAGGCCGAGGTGCAGCCGGCAGAATAGACCACGCTTCGAGGCCGGACGTTTCGACGAAACGGTCTGTTGTGCATTCCTCCTAAGTGAGCTACTATGGCGCGTTCGCAAATTTGGTCAAAAGTCAGAGGAGGTTTGCATGTCCGCTTCAGCCACAGAGAAACGCTGGTATCAGAAACTGCCGGACGCGTACGTGTTGCT
>PUOW01000053.1 GCA_003552185.1 Spirochaetaceae bacterium | reverse complement strand
CCGGGACGGTGGTGATTGCCGGAACATCAACCTGTCGGCCAGGGACAACTTAGGCGAGGAAAGGCTGTCCGGCACCTTCAAGCCCCGGATTATATCCACCGGTGAAGCGGTGCGCAGTGAAAACGCTTACGGATCATTTCTTGGCCGCGGTTACAGGAAACCGGCAGAAATCCCCGCTTATATAGAAGCTTTACATGCAGCAGGTGTGGACCAGGTAAAAGTGATTGCCTCGGGCCTGGTTAGTTTTAGCGAATACGGCCGGGTCGATGGCAAGATTCCGGCGCCGGAAGAACTGGAAGCAGTGGTTTTTCATGCCCGCAGGTTTGGCCTTAAAGTTATGGCCCACGCCAGCTCTGATGCGGCAGTAAAAAGGGCTGTCCAGGCCGGGGTGGATTCAATCGAGCACGGCTACTACGCCGAAAAAGATACCCTGCAATTGATGGCAGATAATCAGGTGGCCTGGGTACCCACCATCGCCCCGGTGGCTGCCGGAGCCGCAAATAGCTTGTTTAACGACGAAGTGAGCCGGGGCAGCGGGTTGATTGAAAAAATTTGCGAGGAACATATCGAAAAGCTGCGTTTTGCCCTGCACAGCGGTGTCATCCTGGGATCGGGCAGCGATGCAGGTGCGCCGGGGGTCAGGCACGGCGCCGGCCTGATCGCCGAAATGTCTATGTATGCCAGGGGCGCGCTTGCAAACCGCTCTATTTTGAGGGCTGCTACTGCCGCTAACGCACAAATTTTGGGCCTTGACGGTGATATGGGGACGATCAGGTGCGGCCTTAAACCTGAATTAATTGCCGTGCGCGGCAATCCCCTCCATGATCTGGCCGCCCTTAAACAGGTGCAAATGCGCTTCAGCACCGGGCATTACAGCGGCGCAGTGGAAAGAACCTTTTCCGGACGGGCAGACCTCATCCAGGGAAGCATGGGCTGACGAGAATAGATTGGCGCATTTTTTGCCAAGCTGCAAAAAACCGGGTAAAAATTATATCCAGCCTCTTCGACTGGTGATTTATTCCTGTCGTGCAAAGTTCAGTGCATAAATGCTAGCTGTCGGTCAACACGGAAAGCATAACAATCCGGGTTTGGATTGATATTAAAATGAAATGAACGAGAGGTAACAATAAATGGCGATAGAAATCCAGGCTTCAAGCGCCCTGCACAAGTTGAAACGAAAAATCCCCTATTCCTGGGACCTGAACATCTACCGGGGCTGCAGCCACGGCTGCCGTTACTGCTACGCCCTTTACTCCCATCAATATGTTGGCTCCGGCTCTAAGAGAAACTGTGAACCGGCAGCGGAAAAAGCTCGGAAGCCCGGGAAAGAAACTCCGGTCCAGTCCTCAACAGAAGCGGCGGCTTCAGCCGCACCAGGGGGCGGTTTCTTTTCTGAGATCCATGTCAAAACAAATATTCCCGACCTTTTGGAAAAGGAGTTGAGCGCCGGGAGCTGGAAGCGGGAAGTGATCAATATCGGCGGGGTTACCGACAGTTACCAGCCGGCTGAAGAACACTACCGCCTGATGCCCGAGATATTGAAGCTTCTGATCAAATACAAAACCCCGGCTATCATCTCCACCAAGTCCGATTTGATCCTGCGGGATTACGATTTAATCGACAGGCTGTCCCGTATTACCTATATTAACGTGGCTTCGACCATTACCACCATGGATGAGAACCTGCGAACGGTTATCGAGCCGGGCTCGGCTCCTTCCGCAAAGAGGTTTGCTGTGCTCAAAGAGTTCAGGAAAACCAATGCCTCGATTGGCCTGCATGTCATGCCCATCCTGCCCTTTTTAACCGACGGCGAAGATAATTTTGACCGGCTGTTTTCTGCTGCTGCGGACAGTGCTGTTCATTACGTCCTGCCCGGTGTCCTCTATCTAAGAGGTAAAACCAGGCCCTATTATTTTAAGTTCCTTGAAGAAAACTACCCCGATCTAGCCGGGCGGTACAGGTCCCTTTACAAAAAGGGCGGGGCGGACAAATCCTACAAAAACAGCCTCTATGAGATCGTCAACAGGCTGCGTGACAGTTACAATCTTTCGAGCAGTTACATGAAGCCGATGCGGGAAAAGCTAAAAACTTAGGGAAGGATTTCCTCAGTCCGGACCGGGTTATATCCGTGCCCAATCCATGTTGCAAGATCAGGCAGGTAACTTATTCACGGGCGCCGGCTGCAGCCCTTGTGGCAAGTTTCTTTTGCCGCTTTCTTTCCAGGACGGCGGGAGCAAAGCGGTTGGTTCCCCATACGCCGGCCAGGATAGCGGCGGTCCCTACCAGGTGGTACCAGAAGACCAGTTCCCCGCGGAAAACCACCCCGGCGGTAATAGCGACTACCGTGACCATGTTGGCAAATACCGAGCCCTGCGTAGCCGTGATTTTGCTGAGGACAAAATTATAGAGAAAAAAGGCCACTACTGATGAGAACACGCCCAGGTAAAGGACAGGCACCCACTGCTCGGCCAGTGGGGTTAAGTAAGTATTCACTGCCCCGGCGTTATAATGCTCCCCCAGGGCGATGGCGTTAAAAACTACTGCCCCAAAAACCATCATAATCCAGGTTGTCCGCACCGGAGGGTGCTTGACGGAAGCCTTACGGGAAAAGATGTTGAAACTGGCTCCGGCGATAACGGCGGCCAGAAGAAACACAGTGCCGACAGGGTTAGCCCCGGCGATAGACTGGGCGTCCATGTAAATAATGAAGATGGCTCCCCCGACTGAAGCGATAATAAAGAAGAGCTGGACCCGGTTTGGGTATTCGCGCAGGAAAATAGCGGCAAAAATGGTCACAAAAATAGGGATAATGGCGATCATCATTCCTGCATAAGACGATGAAGTGAGCAGGATGCCGGTTGTTTCAGTGGCAAAATAAAGGATCGGTTGAAACAGGGCCAGGGGCAGCAGGTTAACGTAATCGGCGGGAGTGACAT
>PUOW01000326.1 GCA_003552185.1 Spirochaetaceae bacterium | reverse complement strand
CCCTTCGATGCTGTGGGCAATCCCGTCGTTTGTGGGGGCAATGAACCTGCCCCCTATCTTCGAGTTCACGACGGGCGACAGCATCCCCAGCCACGTGCTGCCCTGCATGTCGTAACCGCAACCAAGCACACACTTAATTACTCACACAAGGAGTCACCCAATGAATGACACCGTCCGCATCGAAGAAATCCCGTTCCGTCTGCCGTGCTGGGCCCTGCCAGCTATCATCAACGGGGACGTGTCGGCCCTGGAGACGCACGAGATCCACAGCGTCAACGACCTGACCCGCGAGGCCGCGGCGCTGGCAGCGCAGAACGGCGCCAGCCACTGGCACTGGACGCCGCGGTATTGCACCGGTCCTTCGGCGACCAACGACATGCCGGGGGCTGCGGGCACGCTCCTGGCGGACACCCAGGTGGTGGATCTGACGCTGGTGTACGTCGACCGGTGCAGCACCGAGCGCACCCTGCCCATCACCGAGGCGGGCTAGGAGGTCACCATGTGGTGGTACTATCACTGTTACAGACCCGTGGGCACCATGGCGGTCCTGAACGCCTATGGGGTTGGGTACGGGGGCCTGCATGACGGCCAGACCGTGCTGGTCATAGCGGCAGACCACGAGGATAGGCAGGAGTACTACGGAGTCCTTAACCCCCTGAACCCGGTAGAGGACCACGAAAGGTACCCATGCGGCACCAGCAACAGCCTCACGGTGCTGGCAGGTTATGAACGCTTCACGTTTCGGTGGGTGCGGCCCGACAATCTGGTATTCCTGGAGGCCCCATGACTAACACATACCACTGCTACCAGCCGGTCGGGAGCATCGGCATCTACACTAGCGAGTACGGCCTTCACGCCACAAGAGGCACGGTGCTCAAAGTGGTGATGGTAGACCACGATGACCCGGGGGCTCACTATGGTGTAATCGACGCCATGAAGCCTGTAAGGCCTAGCTACCTTCGGAGGAAATACACAGACACTGGGGCCACTATGCTGGAAGGCTACGAACGAGTAGACTTCTTCTTCGTGAGGTACGACAAAATAGACTTTTGTGACAGTGTCACAAAGGAGACCGCCAATGACTAACACATACCACTGCTACCAGCCAGTAGGATCTGTGGCTGTGTATGCCCCTCCCCCCTACCCCGCCGATGGCAGCCTGTCGGAGCCGCGGGGTACTCCGGTGCTTGTGACTTTGGTGGATCACGATGATGAGCACCTGCACTACGGTGTGGTCCCTTTGCTGCAGGCCGCCAGGAAGTTGCCTTACAGGGGCCTCGACACTGTTACCCGGTTCACGATACTCCCCGGGTACGAGCTGTTGAATTACGAGTATGTAGATGGCAACGAACTGGAGTTTACCACCAAGGGGGATTAGCTGTGAATGGGATCAAGAATACAATCCCTATAGGTACTATCTGCCGGGTGCTGAAGGACGCTGACAACAGGCTGATGCCTAACAGCATCGTAGAGGTCACGAGTTTTAACTACGAGATACAAGGCAGCACCCGGGAACCGGCGGTCAATGTTCGGGAGATCATTACGCTTCCCGGCCGGGACTACGAGGGTGACCGGCAAATAGCGGCGGACATGGGTAGGCCCTTTGAACTCGTATTCTGGGAAGACGAGCTGGAGCCGTGGGGTGCCCCTGATGAGTGACCTAAAGCAGTACGACATTTGCGAGGTGCTGTCTGATTCAAGTAACGGCTTGCTCCCCGGTAGCATCGTCCGGGTAGAGGTAGATCAGTTAATGGACGGGCCTGCAGTAATTTGCAGTGTTATCTTCGCCAATCCCGGACCTAGCTACGAGCAGCTTGAAGTTCTACCCCGCCGCGTGTTCTTACGATGCGAATTACGAGTTTTGTGACACTGTCACAAATGGTGTACTATTTGGCTGGTAGTGCACTTATTCACATGACAGCCTTACTTAAACCACTGACTCAATGGAGTAATTACAATGCAATACAATGACATCGTTTCCACTGTAACCGCCCTGTTCGCCGCCAACGCCAAGCGCCCGGTCTATATCGAAGGCCCGCCCGGTGGTGGCAAGACCTCGCTGTGCCACCCCATCGCGGACAAGCTGGACATTCCGCGGGAGAACATCCACATCTTCCGTCCCAGCCTGCGTGATCCGGTGGATCTCATGGGTGTCCCGGCTGTGGACCGGGAGGCGCGGATGACCACGTGGAATCCGCCGGCTGACCTGGCCCGCCTGCGTAGCGGGAGGCACCTGCTGAACATCGACGAACTGCCTCAGGCCCCGGCCATGATGCAGAACGCGCTGGCGGGGCTCATGTTGGACCGGTTCATCGGCGACCTGCACATCTCGGACGAGGTGTACATCATCGCCACAGGGAACCGAACCAAGGACAAGGCGGGGGCCAATCGGGTGCTGTCCCAGCTGGGGAACCGGGTCATGCGGCTGGAGATGGACGTGAGCCCGGAGGACTGGCAGCGGTGGGCGCTGGACAACGGGATCGACCCCATGATCATCGCCTTTCTCAGGTTCAAGCCGGACCAGCTTTTCGACTTCGACCCGGACCGGTTCTCGAACGCCACGCCGCGGGCGTGGGAGTTCGCGGCCGAGGTGCCCGACAGCCTGCCCCTCAACCTGTACCGGGAGGCGCTGTCGGGTGTGGTCGGAGAGGGCGCGGCCAACGAGTACATCGGCTTCAAGGCCCTGGCCGACGAGCTGCCCAGCATCGACCACATCATCATGGACCCGGAGAAGGCCCCGGTGCCCGAGAAGGCGGACGTGCGGTATGCCTGCGTGGCGGCCCTGTCTACCCGGGTGACCAACGACAACTTCAAGTCGCTGGTGCTGTACGTCAACCGCCTGCCGGTGGACTACCAGGTGCTGTTCATGCGCAGCTCCGGCGAGGTGTGCCCGGAGGTGATGACCAACACGGCCTTCCGTGACTGGGTTTTCAAAAACCACGAAGTGT
>PUOW01000101.1 GCA_003552185.1 Spirochaetaceae bacterium | reverse complement strand
TTACGGTAGCTGCGTCTCGCCCATGAGGTAGCGGTCTACCTCGCGCGCCGCGAGCCGCCCTTCCTTGATTGCCCACACCACAAGCGACTGACCACGTCGCGCGTCGCCGGCCGCGAACACGCCCGGGACCGAGGTTTCATGCCGGCCGAACTCGGCGCGGATGTTGGTGCGCTCATCGGTCTCGAGCCGCATCGCCTCCACAAGCTCCTGCTCCGGCCCGAGGAAGCCCAGCGCCAGGAGCACGAGGTCGACCGGCCATTCCTCTTCGCTTCCCGGAACCTCAACCGGACGCGGGCGGTCGCCGGGCGGTTTTTCCCACTTTACGCGCACCGTTCGCGCCGCGCGCACTCGACCTTGCGCGTCGCCGAGAAACTCCTTGGTCATGATGCCGAACTCGCGTGGGTCGGAGCCGTGCTTCGTCTCGATCTCGGTATGTCCGTAGTCGCTCTTGAACAGACGCGGATACACCGGCCAGGGGTACTCGGCGGTTCGCGACACGGCCGGCCTTGCAAGCAGCTCGAAGTTCTTCAGCCCGCTGCAGCCGTGGCGAACCGCGGTGCCGATGCAGTCGTTGCCGGTATCGCCTCCGCCGATCACGAGCACGCGCCGCCCGCGCGCCGAGATCGGAGCCTCACGCCCAACGCCTTCGGCTGCGGTTAGACTCGCTTTGGCGTGTGCACCGGTGTGGCCACCGACGGAGCCGCGGCCGCCGGCGCCGGCACCGGCGTTGCCATTGTGTCCCGCGCCGGTGTCACCGTTCCCGTTGTGTCCCGCGCCGGCGCTTTGCGAGCCGTGCGCCAACACTTGCTTTGTGTTGGCGGTAAGGAACTCCATCGCGAAGTGAATACCTGAAAGCTCGCGACCGGGAACCGGCAGATCGCGCGGTTTGGTGGCACCGGTTGCCACTATCACCGCGTCGAAGCTCGTGCGGAGCTCCTTGGGGTCGAGATCGCGGCCGACCCAGACACCGGGTTTGAAGGTAATGCCTTCGGCCGCCATCAAGTCGTTGCGCTTCTGCACGAGCCCCTTGTCCAGCTTCATGTTGGGAATGCCGTACATCAGAAGCCCGCCGATGCGGTCGGCGCGTTCATACACCGTCACGAGATGCCCCGCCTGGTTGAGCTGATCGGCGGCGGCGAGCCCGGCGGGCCCGCTCCCGATCACCGCAACGCGCTTTCCGGTGCGTACCGCCGGAATGCGCGGCGTCATCAGGCCGTTGTCGTACGCGCGGTCGATAATCGCGCATTCGTTGTCCTTGATCGTGACCGCGGGCTCGTTTATCGCCAAGACGCAGGCGCTCTCGCACGGCGCCGGGCAGACTCGGCCGGTATACTCCGGGAAGTTGTTGGTCTTCATCAGCCGCTCGAAGGCTTCTTCCCATCGACCGTGATACACGAGGTCGTTCCATTCCGGGATGAGGTTGTCGACCGGGCAGCCGAAACTCGATTGACAGAACGGCACGCCGCAGTCCATGCAACGGGCGCCTTGGGCGCGGCGTTCGTCCTCGTCGAGCTCGATGTGAAACTCATCAAAATCCTGCACGCGCTCCTCGGCGGAGCGGTCGCGGACGGTTTGCCGCTCAAACTCCATAAATCCGGTCGGCTTACCCATGCACGACCTCCTTTTGTGCTATGTCACGCTGCAGATTCAGCATCCGTCGAAACTCCGGTGAGATTACCTTCACGAAGCGCGCGGCTTCCCGCTCCCAGTTCTCGAGTACGTACTGCGCCGGGGCCGATCCGGTTAACGCAAGGTGCTCACGCAAGAGATCGATGACGGTTGCCGCGTCGTACTCGTCGAGCTCATGGGGTTCCACGAGTTCGCGATTGAGCCGCGTGAGAAAATCGCCTTCTCGATCCCAGACGTAGGCGATACCGCCGCTCATGCCGGCGCCAAAGTTGCGGCCGGTAGGGCCGAGAATCACCGCTCGACCCCCGGTCATGTACTCGCAGCCGTGGTCGCCGACGCCCTCCACCACCACCTGTGCGCCGGAGTTGCGCACACAGAAGCGCTCGGCGGCGATCCCGCGAAAGAACGCCTTGCCCATCAGCGCACCGTAGAGCGCTACGTTTCCGATGATGATGTTCTCCTCGGCGCGGAACGCCGCGTCGCGCGGCGGGTACACCACCACGCGGCCGCCGGAGAGGCCCTTGCCGACGTAGTCATTGCTGTCGCCCTCGAGCTCAAACGAGACCCCGTGGGTGAGCCACGCGCCGAAGCTTTGGCCCGCCGAGCCGGTGAACGTAAGCCGGATGCAGTCGCTCGGGAGCCCGGCCGGCCCGTGCCGCTTGGTAATGGTGTGGCTCAGCATGGTGCCCACCGCGCGGTCGGTGTTCGCGATCGGCAGCTCGAACGCGACCGGCTCCTTCCGCTCTATCGCGGGCGCGCAGCGCTCGATCAAGCTGCGGTCGAGCACATCCTCGATGCCGTGCTCCTGCGGGATGCAGCAGATCACCTTACTCGGCGCCTCGGCGGTCATCGGCGAGCGGCGCTCCGCGTCCGGCGGCAGCGCCCGGGTGAGCACGCCTGAGAGGTCGATGCCCTTGCTCTTCCAGTTCAGCACTCCCTCATCGGGGGCAAGCAGATCGGTCCGCCCCACCATCTCGTCGACGGTTCTCATACCGAGCTCGGCCATCACTTCGCGGAGGTCCTCGGCGACGAACCGAAAGAACGCCACTACGTCCTCAGGCCTGCCGGTGAACTTACGCCGCAGGGTGTCGTCCTGCGTTGCCACTCCCACCGGGCAGGTGTTTTTTTCGCATTTGCGCATCATGATGCACCCGATCGAGACCAGCGCCGAGGTCGCGAAGCCGAACTCCTCGGCCCCCAAGAGCGCCGCGATCGCGACATCGCGCCCGGTCTTGAGTTGTCCGTCGGTCTGGAGTACCACGCGACTGCGCAGATCGTTCATCACGAGCGTTTGGTGGGTATCGGCGAGCCCGAGCTCCCAGGGAACGCCGGAGTGTTTGATGCCGGTGAGCGGCGAGGCGCCGGTGCCGCCGTCGTGCCCCGAGATCAAGATGTGGTCGGCGTGCGCCTTTGCGACACCGGCCGCTATGGTGCCGACCCCTACCTCGCTCACGAGTTTCACGCTGATGCGCGCGGTGGGATTCGCGTTTTTGAGATCGAAAATCAGCTGCGCGAGGTCCTCTATCGAGTAGATGTCGTGATGCGGCGGCGGGCTGATGAGCCCCACGCCCGGTGTAGAGTAGCGCGTCTTCGCGATCACCTCGAACACCTTGCGACCCGGAAGCTCGCCGCCCTCGCCGGGCTTTGCGCCCTGCGCCATCTTGATCTGAATCTCGTCGGCCTCGGTGAGGTACTCTATTGTGGCGCCGAAGCGTCCTGAGGCGATCTGCTTGATCGCCGAACGCTTCGAGCTTCCGTCCGGAAGCGGCGTGTAGCGCTCCGGCATCTCGCCGCCCTCGCCGGTGTTCGACTTTCCGCCGATTGCGTTCATCGCGAGCGCGAGCGTCTCGTGCGCTTCCTGCGAGATCGAGCCGAAGCTCATCGCTCCGGTTGCGAAGCGCTTCATGATCTCCTCGGCCGGCTCGACCTCCTCGAGCGGCACCGAGCCGGCGCGCGCGCCGTTGGACCCCGCGCCGTTGGAGTCGGTCGCGCCCGCGAGGCCTGCGCCGTTTGCGCTCGGTGGCGGTGCGAACCGCATCAAGCCGCGGAGCGTCGCCTGCTGCGCCGAGCGCTGGTTCTGCGCGTCTCTGAAGCGGTTATACGCTGCGCGATCGTTGTGCTTGACCGCGATCTGTAGGTTCGCGATAGACTCGGGATCCCACATGTGTTTCTCGCCGTCTACCCGCCACTGATACTCGCCGAAGTTCAACAGCCGGTGCCCGATCGGGGCGTTGCCCGGCGGGTACGCGAGGCGGTGTCGCAGCAGCGCTTCGGTTCCGAGCTCCTCGAATCCGACGCCCTGCACGCGGCTCGCGGTGCCGGCGAAGCAGAGCTCCACCACCTCGTCGGCAAGCCCCACCGCCTCGAAGATCTGAGCGCCTTTGTAGCTCTCGAGCGTCGAGATGCCCATCTTGCCGAAGACCTTGCGCATGCCGTACGCGAGCGCCGAGAGATAGCGCTCAACGAGCTCGTCGTCGCCGAAGTCCTGCTTCACGTAGCCCTCGCGCGCGAGGTGCTGAATCGCCTCGAACGCGAGGTAGGGGTTCACCGCGTCGGCACCGAAGCCGAACAAACTACAAAAATGATGTACCTCGCGCGGCTCACCGCTTTCGAGCACGATCCCGATACGCGTTCGCTTGAAGCGCCGAATCAAATGGTGGTGCACCGCGCCGACCGCCGCGAGCGCCGCGGCCGGGGCGCGCTCGGCACCGGCGGCACGATCGCTTAGCACAACCAGCTGATAGCCTTCCTCGATCGCTTCTTCGGCCTCGCGAGCGATGCGGCGCAAGCACCGCTCGAGCCCGGCGGCGCCGGCCGAGACCGGGAAGGTGATGTCGATGTTCCGGGCACGCCATCCGCGGTGGTCCATCTGCTTGAGCCTCGCGAGCGCGTCGTTGGTAAGCACCGGGTGGTCCAACTGCAGCCGGTGCGCGTGCTCCGGTCCTACCTCGAGCAGGTTGCCCTCGGGGCCGATGTACGACGAGATGCTCATGATGATGTCTTCGCGAATCGAGTCGATCGGCGGGTTCGTTACCTGCGCGAACAGCTGCTTGAAGTAATCGAACAGCAGCCGCGGCTGCTCCGAGAGACACGCGAGCGCGGCGTCGTTGCCCATCGAGCCGAGCGGCTCTTTGCCGTGCTCGGCCATCGGCGCGAGGATAAGATTCAGGTGCTCGATGCTGTAGCCGAACAGTCGCAGGCGCTCGAGAATCGTTTCTTCGTCGAGCGCGGGAACCGCTCCCGGGTCGGCGAGGTGCTCGAGGCGAATACGTTGTTCGCTGAGCCAGGTTCCGTACGGTTTCGCGACCGCGATGCTGTTCTTGAGCTCAACATCGTCATAGATGCGCCCTTCCTCGAAGTTCACGAGAAACATGCGCCCCGGCTGTAGACGGCCCTTCGCTCGTACTCTACCGCTCGGGAGATCCAACACACCGACCTCGCTCGCCATAATCACCACGTCGTCGTCGGTAACATAGTAGCGGCTCGGGCGAAGGCCGTTGCGGTCGAGCACCGCGCCGATATAGCGCCCGTCGGTGAACGCGATCGAGGCGGGACCGTCCCACGGCTCCATGTAGCAGCCCATGAACTCGTACATGTCGCGCCCGATCTGCGGCATGCGCTCGTGGCGCTCCCAGGCTTCCGGCACCATCATCATCACCGCTTCGTGCAGCTCACGCCCGGACATCAGCAGAAGCTCGAGCACGTTGTCGAAGTTCCCGGAGTCGGAGCAGTCGGGCTCCACAATCGGGAAGGTCTCGCAGATTTCGTCGCCGAACAAACTGCTCGAGAGCACGCCCTCGCGTGAGCGCATTTTGTTCAGGTTGCCTTGTAAGGTGTTGATCTCGCCGTTGTGACTCATGAAGCGGTTCGGCTGCGCGCGGTCCCAGCTTGGAAAGGTGTTGGTGGAGAAGCGCGAATGTACCATCGCGATATGCGTCTCGAAGCGGGGGTCTTGCAGATCGAGAAAGTAGCGAAAGAGCTGCTCCGGCATGAGCATACCTTTGTGTACGATCACGCGGCTCGAGAGCGTGCAGAAGTAGCAGAAGCTCTCTGGGTCGTGCTCGTCTACGCGCAGCTCGCGCGTGGCGCGCTTTCGGATGAGGTAAAGCTTGCGCTCGAACTCGTTCTGCTCGAGGCCGTCGGCGGCTCCTACAAACAACTGCTCCATCGCGGGTTCCGAAGCGAGCGCGGTGGGGCCGATCATGCTGTTGTCGGTGGGGACACGACGCCACCCGAGGTGGTGCTGCCCGAAATGCTCCACAACCTCGCCGATTTGTTGTTTCAGACGCTCGCGCCTCGCCACGTCCTGCGGGAGGAACACAATTCCGGCGGCGTAACGCCCCGGCGCCGGAAGCTCGAGACCGAGCTCGGCCGCCGCCACCTCCGAGAGAAAGCGGTGCGGCAAGGTAGTGAGGATCCCGGCGCCGTCGCCGGAATTCTTGTCGCTGCCGACCGCTCCGCGGTGCGTCATGTTGGTGAGCAATTCACAGGCGTCGTCAATAGTGCCGTGGCTCTGTTGACCCTTGAGATGCGCAACGAACCCTACCCCGCAGGCATCGTGCTCGAAGCGCGGGTCGTAGAGTCCGGTCTTTGTTGGACGGTGTTGATACATATGTGGTCCCCTCGTGTACGGTTGCGGACGGCGAAACCCTCATCCGTGCCCGACATAGTTGCAAGCGATGTGCCAGAAGCGGAGTATTCCGGTAAGTTATGGTGCTCGCACAACTTAGCGGAGCCTTGTATCCAGATATTGAAACACAAATCTTACATTGAAGTAGGATGCAGGCGCAAATTGCCTACATAAATGTAGCACCGGGCGTGAGCGAGCCCGCGTTCGCGCGGGCGCGCGGGCGCGCGGGCGCCCGGACGCACGGGCCCGGGCGGGCGGGCCCGCCCGACGGGGCCTGCCGGCGCCTGCGCCCGGCGCTTTTGCGCCGAGTTTCCGCGCCGGGCGGGCGCGCTACATGCGCTCGAGAAACGGCACGTCTATCAGGCGCAGCGCATTCGCGATCACCTGCCGCACCGCGAGCGCGAGCGCGAGGCGGGCGCGCACCTGCTCGGGGCTTTCGGCGCGCAGCACCGGCACCTCGTGATAGTAGCCCGAGAAGGTTTTTGCGAGCTCGTACACGTAGGTGGTAACGACGGTGGGGTTGAGGGCCTCGGCCGCCTGCGCCACCATCTCAGGGAACGCCGCGAGTTGTTTGAGCAGTTTCCACTCCTCCGGATGCGCCAGCTGCTCTGCGAGATCGCCCGGCAGCGACTCGGCACTCGGCAGCTCGATGCCGGACGCCTCGGCCTTACGCAGAATGCTCGAGATACGCGCGCAGGTGTATTGTAAGTATGGCCCGGTGTTGCCGGTAAACGACAGCGAGGCCGCGGGGTCGAACACCATGTCCTTATTTGGGCTCGTCTGCAGGAGGAAGTAATGCAGCGCGCCGAGCGCGATCTTCTCGGCGGTACCGCGCAGGTCGCTGATCTCGTCCTCGCGCGCCTTTGAGGTGATCTCGCTCACCGCCATCTCGTTTAGGTTGTCGAGCAGGAGGTCGGCGTCTACCACGGTGCCCTCGCGCGACTTCATCTTTCCTTCAGGTAAGTTCACCATCCCGTACGAAAGATGATAGAGGTTTCGCGCCCATTCGAAACCGAGCCGCTCCAACACCGAGAACAGCACCTTGAAGTGATAGTTCTGCTCCGAGGCCACTACGTAGATCATGCGCTCAAACGGCCAGTCGTGGTGTCGCTGAATAGCGGTACCGATGTCCTGCGTAAGGTAGAGCGAGGTGCCGTCGCTTCGAAGCAGCACCTTTTGATCGAGGTCGATATCGGTGAGATCCACCCAGACCGATCCGTCCTCGGCCTGATAAAACACGCCGCGCTCGAGTCCCTTGAGCACCTCCTCGCGCCCGGCCTTGTAGGTCTGGCTCTCGAAATAGATGGCGTCGAAGCTTACCCCGGTGCGCTTGTAGGTCTCCTCGATTCCTTCGATCGCCCACCGATTCATCTGCAACCAGAGATCGACCGTCTCGGGGTCGCCCTGCTCCCAGCGCTGCAGCATCGCCTTGGCCTGTTGCTCGGCATCGGAGTCTTCGGCCTCCCAGCGGCTGTAGCGCACATAGTAGTCGCCGACAAAATGGTCGGACTTCTTGCCCTCGGACTCGGGCGTTGCCCCGTCGCCGAAGGTGCGATAGGCAAGCATCGATTTGCAGATATGCACGCCGCGGTCGTTGATCAGGTTCACTTTGCGGACATTGGCGCCGGCGAACTTCAGGATGCGCGAAACGCTTTCGCCGAGCGCGTCGTTTCGAAGATGCCCGAGGTGTAAAGGCTTGTTGGTGTTGGGGCACGAGAACTCCACCACGGTGCGCACACCGCTCAGTGTATCGGCTTGCCCATACTCCTCACCGCCCTCAAACACCGCCGCCAGCGCCGGCTCGGTAAGCAGCCGGCGGTTCAGCCGCACGTTGAGGTATCCGCCGGCGGTTTCGGCGGTTCCGAGCTCCTGCTCGGCGGCCGCCGCGTTCACGCGCCGGCACAGCTGCTCCGCGATCTTCGGAGGAGCGTTTCGAAAGGTTCTCGCGTACGGGAACAGCGGAAGCGCGAGGTCGCCGAGCTTCTCTTCCGGCGGAGTGGATATCACCAGCTGCGACGCATCGATCTCTTCGGGCTCGAGATTGTACTCCTCGCGTGCGAGCTCCTTGAGCTGCCCGAGCACCAGATCCCTCCACTGCCCCTTGATTCTCTGCATCGGTTGCATCGCTTGTTGCATCGCTCTTCCTCGTTGTGTGATTTGTGGTCTAGCCGGCGGTTTCGCGCGCCGGGGCACGGATTGCCGCAAGCATTCGCCGGTAGGCCTCCGGTCCTTCGCGTCGGTACGAAAACAGCCCCTCGCCGCAGCAGGTGCAGCTGGTGCAGATCGAGATCTCGGCCACCCCGGCGCGCTCGCCGAGCGATCGGTTGGCGGCCTGAAGGTCGAGATACCATGAGCCCCCACGCCGCCTCGCGGCTTCCTCGCCGAACTCGGCTTGAAACCCGAGAGCCCGATCGGCGTCTACCTCGTAGCAGCAAGCCTGAATCGCCGGGCCGAGCAGCACGCCTACCTCGCCGGCAGCGCTTCCCCAGCGCCGGTGCATCAGCTCGAGCGCGCGCGGAAGAATTCCGGTTCCCTTCCACCCGGAGTGCAGCATCGCGACGACGTTGCGCACGCGGTCGTGCAGATAGATCGGCATGCAGTCGGCCACCGTTACCCCAAGCAGGAACTCGGGATTGTCGCCCACGATGCCGTCGGCCGGCAGCCGGGCCCCCACACCATGCTCGAGCGCGTGCGCCGCAACCTCCTCGGCCGTGAGCACCTCACGGGTGTGCTCCTGCTTCACCGAAAGCAAGCGCGCACCCCGCACCCCTGCCGCGGCAAACACCTGTGAGCGGGGGTCTCCCGGCGGCATTCCGTAGGCGGCGCCCGCAGCCGTTGCACCTGCGTGCCCGGGCGCGTCCGGCGGCTCCGGCGGCTTCATATCGCCAGCGGCCGCGCAGGTGAGAAACGCCGGAGCGCTGAACGGCAGCGTCTCCACCTCCGTGCGCGCCTCTATCGGGAAATGTGATACGCGGGTCTGCTGCATCTTCGGCATGTGCGCCGAATCATACCGCCTGTCCGACCCGCCGTCAACTGCGCGCGCTACATCAACCGGAGAGCGAAACTGGAGCTACGCAGCACTCGCTCAGGAACTGGGGATGAGTTCCTCGGAGGTTCACGCGGCGCTTCAGCGAGCGCAGTCGGCTCGGCTGTACGCCGAGGCAGTACGCGCCGTCATCCCGCCCAACCTAATCGAGTTCCTGGTTCACGGAGTTCGCTACGCCTTTCCTGCAGAGTTCGGCCCACCGGCTCGTGGTATGCCGACAGAGCCGAGTATTCTCGGGTTTTCCAGTAGATGGTGCCACGACGCAGTGCACTCGGCCGGCTCAGTTGAGCTCCCCTCCGGCAGGCAGATCCGGGTGATCGACTCTGTTCACTTCGTAGCCACGAAACTAGAGGCTTATAGCGATCGCGGAGAAGAGGATCCCATCGGGAGTCGGGATATAGAGGATGTTACCGCGCTTGTGGATGGGAGGCCGGAGCTCATCGAGGAGATTCAAGGAGCACCTGCTGAGGTCCGGCTCTCCATTGCTTCGGAGCTGAGCCGGCTTGTCTCCGGAACGAAACTGCGCCGCCGAGGCACAAACTCCCCAGCGGCGCGGTGGCGTCACGGTTATGCTCAGTTCGGCGTCACCTCCAAGTCGGTAATGAGCCAGTAGTTCCCACCCCCACCGATTCCCGGGAAGCTCAGCTCGTAGCGTTGTCCAACGTCGAGCGCATCAAGCGTGAAGCTAACTTCTTTGGTATCACCTTCTTTTAGCGTCGCCAGTGGTATTGTTTCCAAGGCGTCGCCTTCCAGATCCACGGTTTTGAGTGTTACTTCACGCTCTCCACCGGGTGCATTGGGTAGCTCGAGTGTGAAGCTTACCATAACGCCGGCGGATCCCACCGCCGCTCTATCGAAGAATACCGATGCCGAGCCGTCGGATTTGTAACCTCCCGCCTCTTCGTCGAACTGGAACGGAGCCTCATTGTCTTCCCCGCCGGTGATGAACGCCTGCTCAATACTGACAACATCGGCGTCGTCGCCGGACTCATTGCTTTCACCGGCAGCGTCCTCGCCGTCGCCCGACGACTCATCATCGCCTGCGTTGTCGCCATCGCCGCCGGTGTCGCCTACATCGCCCTCATCTTCCGCTTCGTTCGCGTCGCCGCCGTTTTCGTCGCTCGCGTCGTCGGCTTCGGAGGCTTCATCCTGCGCGTCGCCGTCTTCGCTGTCGCCGACGGTGCTATCCGAGTCCTCGGTTGACCCGGAGTCTTCCAATTGGCCGTCCTCGGCGTCGGCCGACGACTCGTTGTGGTCCTCACTATCCGACCCGGACGAACCGCCGGAGCTTCCAAACGGGTTCGCGCAGCCGGAGATAAACACTACCAACACCATGGCCGCGACCATCAAAACAAGTTTGGTTCTCACGTTCTGTAGAGTCATATGACCCTCCTTCATTCTATATCTTACGAACTGTTGTTGCTCTCACGGTGACCAGCGGCGATCGTGCTCCGGTTTGGTCACATCAATACATTTGCAATTGCCGTGCCAAATATTAGACCAAAGATCAGCAAATTGCGCGGTTCCCGGCGGCCGGCCCCTTACGGCGCACCTTGCCGCGCCGTTTCCGATAAAGTGCTTTATTAAAGAGAGTTACAATCATAGACGCTTGACGAGGGTGGGAGCCGGAGTTCGCCTCTGCTGGTTGCCGCCCGGGTTACGCTGCCGGCCGGCCAGTTTCGAGGTATGCAGACTGCATGCACTATGCAAAACGCATGATCCGCATATTGCATAATGCATACCCATTCGCTCAGGAATGAGAGTCGCCGGCCGGCAGCCGCCGACGAATGAGCGCCACCGGGTTGACGGTAAAAACGATGATTTCTTATCGTTTTTACAGAACCTATTTGTCTATCGGCACCACAATGAAAGAGCCCGAGGAGGCAGGAGGGACCTATGGCCGCAACCACAACGCAGTCTCGTGATATCCAGTCGCGTTTAGGCAGACGCGGGGCAAAGTCAAAGGAAATCGTTGAACAGGCACTGGAACGCGCCGGAGTACAGATCGGCGGCAGCAATCCGTGGGATGTGCGCGTGTACAACGAAGACCTCTACGACCGGGTGGTGCGCGACGGTGAGCTCGGCGCCGGCGAGGCTTACATGGACGGCTGGTGGGACGCACAGGAGCTCGACCAGTTCTTTGATCGCGTACTGCGCGCCGACCTGCTGCGCTACTTCCAGGAGAACTGGACCACCACGCTGCACCTTGCGAAGGCCCGACTGCTGAACCTACAGAGCGGTTCGCGGGCCGAGGAGGTCGCGGAGCAGCACTACGACGTAGGCAACGACCTCTACCGTGACATGCTCGACAGTCGCATGGTATACACCTGCGGGTACTGGAGCGGCGGCGCACGCACGCTCGACGAAGCCCAAGAAGCAAAGCTCGACTTGGTCTGTCGAAAGCTCCAGCTCGAGCCGGGCATGACGGTGCTCGACCTCGGCTGCGGCTGGGGAAGCTTCGCGAAGTACGCCGCCGAGAACTACGGCGTGGAGGTCACCGCGATGAACGTCTCGCGCCGGCAAGTTGAGTACGCGCGCGAAAGCTGTGCGGACCTTCCGGTCACGGTACTACTGGACGACTACCGCAACGCCGAGGGCCGATACGACCGCGTGGTCTCGATCGGGCTGATGGAACACGTGGGCTACAAGAACTACCGCGCCTATATGGAGACCGTCGACCGCTGTCTCAAGGACGACGGCATTGCGTTCATCCACACCATCGGGGGTAACGTAAGCACGCAGTCCGCCAACCCATGGACCACCAAGTACATCTTCCCGAACGGTATGCTTCCGTCTATCACGCAACTCGGTGAGGCAATGGAGGGACTGTTCGTGATGGAAGACTGGCACAACTTCGGCCCCGACTACGACAAAACGCTGATGGCGTGGGACGAAAACTTCGAGAAGAACTGGCACAAGCATCGTGAGCGCTACGGCGACCGGTTCTACCGCATGTGGAAGTTCTACCTCATGAGCTCCGCGGGCGCATTCCGGTCACGCAGCATTCAGCTGTGGCAGATCGTGATGACCAAACCGGGCCGCACACAGCCGCGCTGCCGGCTGTCGTAGCCGGGTGGCCGGGTAGCCGGCACGCGCCGTAGCTTTGGCCGTAGCTTTAGTAGAGGCTGATCTATGACGAGCGCAACCGTGATTATCGTGGGAGGAGGCCCGGCCGGCTCGAGCTGCGCCGCCGAGCTGCGCCGGCGCGGGCTCGATGCCGTTGTGCTCGATCAGGCAACCTTCCCGCGCGACAAGCTTTGCGCGGGCTGGATCACACCGCAGGTACTCGCAGAGCTCGAGCTCACGCCTGAGGAGTACCCCCATCCGCTGACCCGGCACCCGAGGCTGCGCTTCTCGTTCCGCGGCGTTCCGCTGACGGTTACCACGCGGCAGTACGCGGTGCGCCGCAGCGAGTTCGACGCCTTTTTGCTCGAGCGCGCCGGTGTGCCGGTACACCGGCACCGCGTCCGGCGCATAGAGCGCGTCGGGGATGAGTACGTGATCGACGGCGCCTATCGCGGCCGGTACTTAGTCGGCGCAGGCGGCACACACTGCCCGGTCTACCGCGCGCTGTTCGCCGACCGCCTCCCGCGCCGCCGGGCCGACCTCATCGTTACACTCGAACAGGAGTTTCGCTACGACTATGCAGACGAGACCGCGCGCCTCGCCTACTTCGACCACGGGCTCCCCGGCTACGCCTGGTATCTTCCCAAGCGCGAGCGCTATCTTGCGGTAGGAATCGGCGGCAAGCAGTCCGGGCTCAGCCGCCGCGGCACCACAATCAAAGCGCATTGGGAACGCTGGGTGCAACGCCTTGCCGCCAAGGGCCTGGTGCGGGAACACGAGTTTCGCCCGCGCGGCTACAGCTACTATATCCGGCCGCCCGCCGGCGCGCGTCCCGCCGGCACGAGCAACGCCGGTGCGGGCAACGGCCGGCAGGCCGAGCCCGCGCGCAACGGCAACGCCTTCATCGTGGGCGACGCCGCCGCGCTCGCCACACGCGACATGGGCGAAGGGATCGGCCCCGCGATTGCAAGCGGCAAGCGCGCGGCCCGCGCCATAGCAGGCCTTGAGCCATACTCACTTGAGGACATCGGGCGCTGGAG
>PUOW01000228.1 GCA_003552185.1 Spirochaetaceae bacterium | reverse complement strand
CGGGTTCGTAAAGCTGCTTAGTGAAGTTGGTAGAGAAGATTTGCCTGCTGCCGGAGGCAAGGGCGCCAATTTAGGCGAGATGATTAAGTCCGGCCTGCCGGTTCCGGAAGGGTTTGTGCTGCTGGTTGATTCATACCGTGAGTTTGTTGAGTCTAACGGTCTGGAAAAGCACATTGAAAAGCTTTTGGCCGGGCTGGATGAAGAAGCAAATGAAAGCAGTGAACGCGCTGTTTCAGCCGAAGGAGCGCAAATTCTTAAGGAAACCACGGAAGAGATCAAGGGCCTGTTTGCCGGTGGCAAAATCCCGGAAGGGGTCAAGGAAGATATCAAGCGGGCCTACGAAGAGCTGGGCCGCCCCGAGGTGGCCGTCCGTTCTTCGGCCACGGCTGAAGATCTACCCGGTGCTTCTTTTGCCGGCCAGTACAGCACTTTTTTAAATATCAAGGGAGAAGAAGAGCTCTATAAAGCCGTAAAAAACTGCTGGGCTTCCCTGTGGAATGAGCGGGCCGTTTCTTACCGGGCCCGCCAGGGCATTGGCAGCAAAGACCTGGCCCACGGAGTAGTGGTCCAGAAGCTGGTTGACTCGGAAAAATCGGGGATCATGTTTACGGCCAACCCGGTAAACGGAAGAAGAGACGAAATGTCGCTCAGCTCTTCCTGGGGCCTGGGTGAAGCGATTGTTTCCGGCGAAGTTGAGCCGGACCAGTGGGTGCTCGACAAAAAAAAGGGCCGGGTGATCAACGAATATATCGCTGTCAAAAAAGTAATGACTGTAAAAAGGGAAGGAGGAAGCGAGCTAGCAGACATAGAGGAGCAGAGGCAAGCTTCAGTTACTCTTAATGAAGAGGAAAGAAGTGAACTGCTCGAGCTGGCCCTGAACGTGGAAGAATACTTTGGTTATCCCCAGGATATCGAGTGGGCTTATGAAGGTGGCCGGTTTTACCTGGTCCAGACCAGGCCGATTACCGCCCTGTTCCCCGTTCCCGACGCCTGCGGCCATGAAGATGAACTGCGGATTTATGCCAATATTAACATGGCCTGGCAGGCGGTTAAAGATCCCTTTACCCCGCTCGGGATCGACTTCTTTGAAGAGCTGACCAGGGACCTGGTGTCCAGGCTCAGCAAGGGCAGGCTCAAAAAAGGTGAGCTTGACCTGTGGTGGTTCCATAACCTGGCCGGCAGGATGTTTGTCGACATGACCGATCTGCTCAGGCTGGAACGAATCCAGAACCGGCTTAAGCAAAAATCGTTCGATCCCCTGGACAGAGAGCCGATGACGACGAAGGCGCTGGTGCAGGTCATGGAGCAGAATAGAGATGAGCTGATGGCCGGTGATAAGGAAAAACCCAACCTGAGAAAGCTGATCCATCCGGGGCTGGTGGCCCTGATACTGAATGTAATGGGCAAAGCGTTATACGGCGCATTCAATCCGGAAAAGGGCAGGGAGAAAGCTTTTCGGATAGCCGAAGATACAATCGCCCGCCTGGAACAGGAAAGCCGCTCCCTGAAGACGGTTGAAGAGAGGCTCAAATTTATTGAAGATAACTGCGGCTCCGTATTTATAGGTGTGGCCACGGGGTTTTTTTACGGTGTCCTCTCTCTGCGCGCCATGGACCGGGTTAAGGAAATGCTGGAACGATACGGGCTTGATACCGCGGTACTGGACAATGCAGGCAAGGCTTTGCCCTACAACGTGACCACGGAAATGGGGATGGACCTGCTCAGGGCGGCCAAAAGTTTAGATGAAAGAGGAAAGAGAGCCGCCCCCGGAGAGGAAGAGGTGACAGCTTTTCTCGACAAGTACGGCCACAAGTCTTCTTTTGAGCTCGATGTGGGGACTGCGACCTGGCAAGAGGAACCGGCATATATCCTGGACCTGGTCAATTACTATATCGACAGCAAGGATTACGATGAGCGCATAGAGCGGTTTTACCGGGAACAGCAGGAAGCCGAAGAGGCTATTGAGCGGATCGAAAGTGAACTGAAGGTGGCAGCCGGCAGGAGAGCAGCCCGGCGGGCCGGGAAAATGCTCCGGGGTTACCGGCAGCTGTTCGGCCTGCGGGAAGTGCCCAAGTTCTATGGTTCCAAGGCTTTCGGTATTTTCCGGGCGGTGATGATTGAAGCCGGTCAAGAACTGACCAAAGAAGGACGGCTGGAAGATAAAATGGACATATTTTACCTGACCCGGGAGGATCTCCGTTCCCACCACGACCTAAAACCCCTGGTGGAGCAGAAAAAACCTGATTACATCAGGGATTTGAACCGCCCCGCTCCCAGGGTTCTGACCAGCACCGGGGAAAGTATTTACGCCGTGGCAGACCGGGTGGCCGACAATGCTTACCGGGGGATAGCCGTTTCGCCGGGGGTTTACGAGGGCAGGATTAAAATCCTTGCCGATCCCGCCGAAGGAGGCAAGCTTGAAAACGGCGACATCCTGGTTACCGTGGCCACCAACCCGGCCTGGACCCCGTTGTTTTTAAGGATCGGGGCCCTGGTCATGGAAACGGGAGGCACCATGTCGCACGGCTCGATTGTATCGCGTGAATACGGCCTGCCGGCGGTGGCCGGGGTGGCCAATATTACCACCGAACTGAAAGACGGCCAAAAGGTCAGGGTTAATGGGGAAACGGGCATTGTTGAAATCCTGGAGTGACAGGGTGGGTCGATAATGCAAAGCAACCCGATCAACTGCTGTGCTTGTCTGCCCGGGTTGCGGCCGGAATTTAGAGGGGAAATTCATCAGGATAAATACACGGGAAGGAATAGTAATGAACCGTAAAAATGTTTTAATCTTATTCGGCAGCATCGTCATTGCCATGCTCGGGTACGGGATGGCCTACACGGTCCTGCCTTTCTTTATCGAGAAGATGGGCGGCTGGGGTGCCGAGTTTGGTACGCTGCTGTTCCTGTTCGGGCTGATGCAGCTGCTTTTTGCCCCGGTATGGGGAAAGGTATCCGACAAATACGGCCGT
>PUOW01000041.1 GCA_003552185.1 Spirochaetaceae bacterium | reverse complement strand
CCTGACTTTCAGGCTATGGTAGAGAAAGTAATCAAATTTAGAGAGAAAGCTAGAAAATAGCACATAACTGGGATTGTGTTTAGGCAGTAGTTAAGAACACAAGTAGCTAGTTTGGTGGGGAACTAGACTCTTATAAAAAAGGTGATAACTATGAAAATTACACTAAACAATATTAATGTTGAAGAAGTTGAAGTGAAGGGATTTGAGCCTCTTCCAGAAGGAGAGTACAGAGTAAGATGTACTAAAGAGCCAGAATTAAAGGAAAAGAATGTACAATATTTAGCCTGGCAATTTGAGGTAGTAAATCACCCAGAGTATGAAGGTAATAGAGTAACTCATAACACTCCCTTGAGTAAAGATTCAGTTGAAATGGGTACATTAGATGGTATAGTTGCAGTCTTAGAAGCCTTAGATATACCTTATGAGATAACCTCTACCGGTACTACTTTCGACACAGCTTTAGCAACTGGACAAGAGGCAGTAGTAGAAGTCTCACAGAGAGCAGATGAAGAAGATGAGGATAAAATCTACAATGATATAGATGCAATCTATCCTCCTGAGTAAACTCTCTATTTAGAGAGGGAGGGGTATCCCCTCTCCCTTTCCTTATAGAGGGTTTATTCTCTCTTAGTGTGAGAAAACTGAACCATACTCACACTATTACAACTCCCAAGGGGTAAGAGGGTAAGGGTTTAGTCCCACTCTTACCCTCTCCTTAGTATAGAAAGAGGTGAAACTAATGAGCAGAACCTATGAAAGTATAGGAGTAGCTAGAAGAATAGGCTCTAGAGGTAGAGTAACTCTTCCACCTGCTATACAAGAGCAATTACACTTTACAGAAGGAACAATGGTAGAATTTCTCTATGACCCTGAACATGAAGAGGTAATTATGAAAAGGACTGATAAGCATACTAAGTGTAAGATATGTGGAGAAGACTCTGATGTTAATGTAGAGAGTACTCCACTATGTAAAAGCTGCATACTCTTAATAAAGACTAAATACTAAACTGAATGGGGAGGACTAAAAATGGATAAGAATAATATGGCACGAGGTAGAAACTGGAGTAAATATATCCTATCAGGATTAATAGGTAGAGTAGAGTATATTTTAAATGAAAATAGAGACTTACTTTCAGAAGTAGAAAAAAAGGAAATCTCAGAGATACAGAATAAAGCCAGTAACTTAATAGATAACTGGGATAAGGGTACTGAGAAAGTACTCGGTGATAAGTAATGGAGCTAATTCATAAAGAGACAGGAGAGGTCTGTTATAGCTCCAAATTTAACACTCATGCTCTAGGAGAGATAATAGTAAACTATAATGATGGTAGTGCTAGTAGTGATTTCATGTCTAATTACAAAGCTAAACTACCTAATGGAGAGACTAAACCTCTTAAAAAGGCTATAGAAGATAGTGATATAAAGGTAGATGATAAAAGAACTAGTTTTTATCTAGTAGAAGGTGATAAGAATGACTAACCGAGTACCTCCTACAGGACCCTTAGACGCTAAAATAGCTATAGTCGGAGACTCTCCAGGGGATACTGAGGTTAGAGAGGGAGAACCCTTTGTAGGGAACTCAGGTAAATTACTTAACCAACTACTTAGACTCTCAGGAATAGCTAGAACTGAGTGTTACCTTACTAATATAGCTAAAAAGAGACCTAAAGGGAATAATTTCAAAGCTAGATACTACTCAAATGGTCAACCGACTAGTGAGTTAAAGATTGAGATTATGAAAACTAGAGAAGAATTAAGAGATATAAATCCTAATCTCATACTAACTCTAGGTAATGAGGCTATGAAAGCTATTACAGGTAAAGAAGGGATTGATAAGTATAGAGGTTCTATCCTAGACTCACCTATAGGTAAAGTAATCCCTACTTACCATCCTAGTAAAGTTTTTCACTACTGGAAAAGATTCCCTTATACCCTTATAGACTTTAATCGAGCTAGTGAGGATATGAAGTTCCCAGAGTTAAGAATACCTGATTATACTCTCTATACTAACCCTACCTATGACCTAGTAACAGGGAAATTGGAAGAGATAAGAGACTCAGCAGATAAAGTAGCTTTTGATATAGAGTGTACTGGTAAATGGATAGATATGATTTCTCTCTGCTGGGGTGAGTTAGAGTCTATATGTATTCCTTTTCTAAAAATTAAGAATAAGAATACTGTAACTTCTAAACCATACTGGAGCTCTCACCAAGAAAGAAAAATATGGGAAATGCTAGCTGAGATACTAGGCTCTAGAGATATAGGTAAGATAGCTCAAAATGCTAACTTTGATATAGCCTTTATGCAGAGATATGGAATACCTACTAATAATCTCTGGATGGATACTATGAATGCACAGCATACAGTTTACCCAGAGCTTAAAAAAGGACTAGACACTCTTCAGAGCATCTACACTCGTATCCCTTACCATAAGGATATAATGAGTTCTGATAGACAACAGTATAATGCTCTTGATAGTTTGGCTACTTACCACGCTGCTATGGGTTTAGAAGAGGAACTGAAAGACTTTAATATGCATGACTTTTATCATAACTATGTAAAGAAAATGGTTAGAGACTATAGAAAATTATCAGATAGAGGTATAAGAATAGATATGGAGAGAAAACAAGAACTGGAAGAAATCTATCAAAAGAAAGAGAATGAGTTACAGGAACAGATTAATAATAACTGTCCCTGGGAGCTAGATAGTAATTATGAAAATGTAGACTTGAATCCCCGTTCTCCTGACCAGTTAATGGAATATTTCTATGAAAAGAGAAACTACTACACTTATCGTAAAAATGGAAAACCTACTACTAACAAAGAGGCTCTAGAACGCTTAGCTAGAAAATACCCTGATGACCCTATTCCAGAATTAGTATTAGAATCTAGAAAAATAAGGAAAACTCTAGGTACTTATATCAGAGTACCAGTAGACCCTGATGAGAGACTACGGTGTACTATAAAAGTCAGTG
>PUOW01000068.1 GCA_003552185.1 Spirochaetaceae bacterium | reverse complement strand
GCCAGCCGAGTCCAGAGCAGGTCTTTTTGGTCGGGCTGTTTGACCGGCGGTGTAATCTTGAGCGGCGCGCCGATACGCTCGAAATCCGTGAGGTCGAACGCGAGGTACTGCGGGCAGGTCTCTCCGCTGGTGGTGGTTCGGCCGGCTACGATCTCGGCCGCGCGTGCGGCCCCGATATGAACGATATGCAACGGCGCCTGGAGCGTCTCGGCTATCTCCGAGACCGCGAACACCGCCAACGTCTCGGCGAGCTCGGGCCGCGTTTCGTAGAACACCCGCGGGGAGTCGCCTCTTCGGCGCAGTGCCTCACCGGCCGGCAACACAAAGCCGGCGTCCTCGGCGTGCAGCAGAATCGGCCGGTCGAGCTCGCGTGCAACCTCGAGCACGCGTGAGAACTGGTAGTGATTCAACCGCTCGAACAGCGCGCTGCCGGAGGTTGCGTAGGTCTTGAATGCGGGCACGTACGGGGCAAGCTCGTGCATGCAGCCCGGAAAGCCGTCGTCGTATACTTGCGACGAGACCCCGCCGAAAAACGCGAAATCGACCACCGCTTTTCGTTCCACGATCGAACGCTTGTGTTTGAGGTTGGCAAGGTTAATGACCTGCGGGTCGGAGGTGCACGGCATATCGATCACGGTGGTAACCCCGCCGGAGGCGGCGGCGGCGGTGCCGTGATAGAAGTCTTCTTTATTGGGGAACCCGGGGTCGAAGAAATGGACGTGTGGGTCTATGGCGCCCGGGAAGATCTCGAGTCCTTCGGCGTCGAGCTCCGGCTCGCCGTCGGACGGAAGTTCGCGGCCGAGTGCGGCGATCACGCCGTCTTGTATCCGGATATCGAGTTTGACGAACGCGGGGGTGCCCGGCAGCGCGACCGCCCCGTTTCGGATCAGCATCACAGCCTCCCCAGAACTCATCGGTGTACCCAAAAGTATCATCCGATTAGCGGCTCTATGCAACCGTTGATTACGCGTTCCGGGGTTGTTCACAGCGAATTAACCGCCGATCATTCGACCTCGAGCTCCTCGAACGAGAGGGTTTGGCTGCGCGAGCGAACCGAGCCGGTCTTCACCGCGGCCGCGGCCTGTTCGCCGAACGCGTGGCCGATGATCGCGGGCGTGTGGTGTCGGCAGGTGCCGACGAAGGTGGTGTAGCCGCCTTGCTGGTCGCCGGCGGCGCCGGTCCCCGCGACGTACACTCCCGGAACGTTGGTCTCCATCGTGTCCGGGTTGTGCACCGGCATCGAGCGCGGGCCCTCGAACCGCACCCCGAGCTCGGCGAGTAAGCGGTTCTCGCCGTGAAACCCGGTCGCGAGCAGTACGAAATCGCACTCGACCTTTGTGGGCTGCTCGAGGGCATGAATATTCGGCGCGCCGGCGGCCTCTCCCGCTCCCTCAGCGCGCGCTGCGTCATGGTCCTGCCCGGCGTTCTCACGATCGTCCTCGTCATGAGCCTCGGGGTCATGAGCCTCGGGGTCATGAGTCGCGGGCGCCAGCACCGCGTAGCCCGCGCCGATCTCGCTCGGAACGCTTTGCGGATAGAACTGTATCGCTTGCTTCTCGAGAAGCAGCGAGATCTCGAGATGCAGGCGCGAGTACAGCTTCTTGCGCTCGAGCGCCGCGCCGCGGTAGCTGAGCAACACCTCGGCACCGATGCGCCAACTGCGCACCGCCGCCTCGATCGCGGAGTTCCTGCCGCCCACGATCAGTACGCGTTTACCGAAATACAGGTGCGGGTCGGAGAAGTAATGCGAAACCTGAGGAAGGTCTTCGCCGGGGATCCCGAGCAGGTTGGGACGCGACATATCCCCGGTGGCTACCACCAGGATTCGTGCCGAGTCGGTGCGCCGGTCGCCGCCGTGCAGGCTGTTGCGGCTCTCTACCGTAAAACCCGAGTCCGTCTTCCGGACCGAGACAACCTCCCGGTAGAGGTCTACCGGAAGCTCGAGCGTCTCAACGACGGTGCGCAGATACGCGAGATACTCTTCGCGCGACGCAACCTCCTGATGCGTGGTCTGCATCGGAACTCCGGCTACCGCCATCCAGTCGGGCGCGCTGAAGTAGCGCGTGCCGCTCGGCCAGTCGTACACCGTCTGCGCGAGCGCTCCACGCTCGAGCTGCAGGAACGGGATTCCGGCGCGCTTAAACCCTGCTCCAACCTCGATCCCCACCGGGCCCGCCCCGATCACTATGGCTTCGTACTCCATCGCTACAAGATAGTGTTCGGCCCTACGACCGGCAAGCGGCAACAACCGGCAGGCGCCGACAACCGGCCGGCGGCCGCTATCGGCGCTGGGCCCGAGCCCCGAGTGATCTCCGCGGCGCCTCCGGCCGTTCGGGCTCCACCGGCCGAGTCAGCTGCTCGGGCCGAGGCTGAGGTCGCCGTGAATCTTCAGCAGGCGCCCGTCGCGGACGAGCTCAAGCTCTCGGTCGGGAAAGTACCGCGGAAGGAGCTCACGAACGCGCTCGGCGGCCGCTTCGTCGATCTCGTCTTCAATCTCATCGGGTACGTCGGTCAAGGTGACGATCTCGACATCGACAACGTACCCGCGCCCGTACTCCGAGCCGTAGCCGGCGCTGAAGCTCGCCCCCACGCTGAAAAGCCCGGAGTGTTCTTTGTTGGCCGTCTCACCGTGCCGGCTGCGAGCCGGGTGCAGCGGATAGCGGTCGCCGTAGCGCTGCTCGAGGTAGTCGTCCACTTCGTCGAACAGCTGCTTGAGCCGGTCGTCGAATCTTCTGTGTGCCGGGTGTTTCATCTGCGCCTCCTTCCTTCAGCTCGCCTGCGGGGGCTGCCGCCCCGGAGGGCGGGCCGAGCTCAGAACCGCCACGACACCGTAAGGCCGGCGCGATACACGCCGATGCCGGAGGCTTGCGACCTGCTTCGGTCGTCGTCGTCGATCTCGCGATCGGTGAACTCCAGGAACGCTTCCAGCGCGAGGCGATCGACCGGCGAGAACACCATGAGCGGGCGAACCGTTGTGTACCACGTGCGGTCGCCGCTATCATCGACCCCGCCCAGCGCGCCGACCCCGCCCAGCGCGTCGAGTGGTCGGTCGGTCCGGCGCTCGGCCTCTACCCCCAAGCGAGACAGCATCAAGGGCGGTTCGTACCCAAGAAACGCGCGGAGCGTTCCGGACCACCCGGGCCGGCGTCGACCGGTCATGCGGTACTCGTAATAGGTCGCGTCGCTGCCAAGGAGCGTGGTGTGCGTGAACTCCGCGCCGAGCCGCGCCACGACGCCGAACCAGGCACCCGCTCCGAGGCGTCGCGCGTCGAGCCGTAACTCGGCGCCGGCGTGGGGCTTGAGCAGCAGCGCTCCGCGCGGGTCGTCCTCGAGCTCTTGATCGTCCCCGGCGGTTCTTAGGCCCTCGGCGTCGCTATCGAGCGACCAACCGGTAGCGGCGCGCGTTCCCGCGACCAGCTCGAGCGCCGAGATCGGTCGCACGAAGCCCGCGACACTCACCTCGCCGTGGGTAGGGCCGGCCGCAATTCCGAGACGTACCCCGGTGTAGTTCTCAAGCATCAGCGGTTCGGCGGTGGTGTGTAGCCGTCGAGCGCGCTCGTGGGTGAGCCCCGCCTGGTACTCGGCCAGCGAGCTCGCGAACAACGACAGACGCGTGCTGCTGTACGAGCGGTATGGGTTTGGATCGAGTGAGCCGCGCGCGGCGAGCCCGTTTTCCTCCGGCGTGACCGCGATCGTAGGGGTTGCTTCCCAGTTCGCGATCCTCTCGGCGACAGCCGCGGCGGCCGCCGAGACCACGGTCTCGTGATCGGCATCGGGCAATTCCTCGGCGTGCGAGTAGGGGCGCACCGAGGTCGGGAGGAGATTGCGGTACGCAAGCACGCGCCGGTGGTTGATGAGCTCATCCTCGGCGCCGACGATAATCGCGGTGGGGCGGGCAATACGGTTGAACTGCGCCTGGGGGGCTCGCGGGCGAACTGCTAACGCGGTGTTGCGGCTGATGTCGGTGAGCAGCTTGGGATCGTCCTCGAGCTCTTGCTCCGAACGGGCGAGCTCGAGCGCGGTTTGCTTTCCGCCGATCACACCTGCGGTTGCGGCCGCGAGAGCGTAGGTGCGCCTGAGGTGACTCTCTACCGCCTCTACCTCGGCTGTTTCGGTGGTGGACCGGGGTCCGAGCTTGGGAGCGAGAAAGATGTAGCCGGCAGGCTCGCGCCGGCCGGGATACACCGCGTAGTTCACGAGCAGGCCCGCGGCGTCGGAATGACCGAGGAGGTAGACCGCAAGGCCGGTCTCGTCTCGAAGCCGGTCCTGCAGCTCTCTAATATCGGTCAAGCCTCGGTTGATCGAAGGCGAGCCGCCCTCGGGTTCCTCCGAGCGTCCGTGCCCGCGAAGATCGACGAGGTACACCGCGAGGTTATGCTCGCGACTGAGCTGCTCCGCGAGTGTGCGGTACTGCGGACGTTGCGCGTGCGCGCCGGCGCGGTGGTAGAGCATCACCGCCGCTTCGGGACTTTCCGGTTCGTACGCATGGTACGCGAGCGACACGCCGTCCGAGGCGGTTATTGTGCGCCGCCGGGCGGCGGGCGGTTCCTCGGCTGCGAGCTTTGGTGCCCCGGCGATCATGAGCACCAGGATCATGAGCATCAGCACGATCGCGGCAACCAAGCCTCGCGCCGGCCGCCGCCGCGCGCGAGGCCGGCGAAAGCTCGACGCACCAGGCGCCGCGTTGCATCGCACTCGAGCGGAGGGCCGTGTGGGGCGGCGTGTGGGGCGGCGTGTGGGGAACAAGCTCATCTGCCGGCATCCTGGTCGGGGTTGTATCCGAACAGCATACCTACCACGGTATCCGGCAGCCTGCGAAGATGCGGTTTCGAAAGCCGCGAGAGGTTGTCGGACAGGCTGTAGTTGCTGATCTCGATATACTCATCGACCGCCGCGAGTGCGCTCTCGAGGCGTGCTTGTTGAAGCTCCTCGAGCCAGCTGGGCGTCTCTCTCAGGCGCGCGCGCAGCTTGCGAAAATGCGGCAGGCAGAGCCCGGGTGAGTCTTCGAAGGCCTGCCGGAGCTCGTCGTCGTGAAGGTAGGCCTCGGTTGTCTCGAGATACTGTTGCTCAGTATCTTCGAGAAGCTTGCACAGCGAGCACTCCGGCGCGGAGTCAGGCACGGTCTGCGCGAGAGCGCGTGCAAGCAATTCGCGATGGGTGATCACGATCGCAAGGCGGTCTTGTTTCGCGAGGAAGGCGTGCTCGTGATACGTGCAGAAGCCGTAGGTGCGGTCAAACTCGGCGCGAAACCGTCGGTCGTTGACGCCTTGATACACCAACGACTCGAGGTAGGACTCGAGCGCGTCGGAGCGCAGACGGCAGAGCGGGCATTGCCCGGAGCCGCACGCCTCGGTAAGCTTAAAAAAAGGAAGATGCTTCGCCGGTTGTTCGGAACGGAGCATCGACGATCTGCTGCGCGCCGGCAGCAGCCGCTTCGGGAGTAAGCGCTGGAAAGCAGCCTTTATGGTACCGGTCATCTCGGCAAGTGTAACGCGTTCGGGCCGCCGAGGTATACTATGGGTGAGAAACCGGACCGGAAACCGTGCGCCCCGCCGTGCGCCGATCGACGCACCACCAAGCCGGGACACGGAACCCAGCTGCTCGAGAGGAGGAACCGGGTGCTGCACAGTGTGCGAACAACCCGATTATCGTGGTTTGCGACGCTGGTCGCGGCGGTTGTGGTGATGGGGATCTCGAACGCGGGCGAGCTCGCGGCCGATACCGCCTCGGACCGTTTTCGCGAGCAAATCTTGGAGGCCGAACGGCTCCACAACCTCGACCGCCACCGCGAGCTACAGCGGTTGCTCGAGGAGCTCGAGGGTGAGGCGCACAGCCTGATAGGCCGTGCTTTGAATCGAGAGGAACGGGCCGAGATTCTGTGGCGCCGAGCGCGCGCTGAGTTTATTGCGCTTGAGTTGCGCTATCGCGCCGGGGAGCTCAACTCGGACTCGCTCGAGGAAGGCATCGATACCGTGATCGACCGAGCCGAGGAGGCCCGGAAACTCGATCCGGCGGCGGCCGAACCTCGCTTCTGGCATGCGGCCGCGGTGGCGTTACGGGCGAAAGAGGAAGGCCGTCTTCGCGCGCTTCGCAGTATGCGCGATGTGCGTGACCTGATCGGTGAGGCGCTCGAGCGCGACGCTGAACTCGCCGACGCGCACTTCCTGATGGGGCGCCTCTACCGCGAGCTGCCGGGGCGCCCGCTCTCGTGGGGGAGCGATCGCGCGGCGGTCTCGAGCGCTCGACGCGCGGTGGAGCTGCATGAGCGGGCGCGCGAGCGTGGGCGTGATCAAGAGGATGCAGGCGACGAGGCGCCGGTGTTTCACGCGTTCTATCTTTCGCTGGCCGAGAATCTTTTGAACAGGGGCTGGGATGCGCGCGAGCGCGGCGAGCGGCGCGCCGAGCTGCTGCGCGAGTACCGCAGAGCCGAGAGTGAGCTCGATCGCGCCGCGGCGTACGAAGCCACCCTGGATCTACCCGATATCTCCGACCGTGAGGAGGCGGCGCGGCTGGTGGAGCGCGCGCTCGAGCAGCTGTCGGATGCGGTCTCATATCGCTCCGGCCGGCGCGGAGCCGCCGGCGCCAAGCGTTCCTTGCGCAACGAGCTCGATTACCGTCACGCCCGAGAGCTGCAGGAGCGGCTGAGGTGACGGCGAGGCGGTGGGCCGCCCGCGATCGGGCCGCGCGATCGGGCCGTCGGCGGCTCGGCTAAGGTCGGGCGGGCCGTCGAAGCCGGCTGCATGATTTATCCTGCCGTGCGCGGTATTCTTGCTCTGAAAGGTGCGGATCTGAAGGAACAGGCATGACGGTAAAGCGAAGACAGGTGAAACGAGGCCGGGCCGTAGGCCGGCTCCGTGGTAAGGTTCACGGCGGCCGATCCTGCGGCGGAGCCCGCGTCGGCGCTCGCGGCGGCCGGACGGCCGGTGGAGGCCGCACGGGCTGTGGGTTGGTTGCGTTGGTCTGCGTTGCGGCCGCGCTCTTGATTTCGCCGCCGGTCGCCGGCGCAACGCAACCGCCGGTGGATGTGCGGGTCCGCGAGGCCGAGCGCGAGACGGTCGTGAGCACGATAGAGTACGCGGGCCGCCTGCGCCCGCAGCGAACCGTTACGCATCGTGCCGATATCACCGGGGTTCTGGAGCGCCTCGAGGTCGGCGCGGGAGATGTTGTGGAGCCCGATCAGGCTCTTGCGACGCTGCGGCGGCGCAGCGGCAGCTCCGAGTTTCGCCCGGTTGCGGTGCGAGCGCGGATCGCCGGCGTGATAACCGAGGTGCTCGCCTCGGAAGGTGACGAACTGCGCGAGGGCGATGAGTTGCTTCGCGTCGCCGATACCTCGCGCTTGGTGGCCGAGGTGTTCCTGAGCGACAAGGATGTGGACGCGGTATCGCGCGGCGATCATGTGACCGCTCGGGATACGCAGCGCGGCCATGAGTTCAGCGCGGTTGTGTCCCGAGCAGGGCTGATGCCCGATTATCGCACCGGGCTGTTCCCGGTAGAGATCGCGGTGAATCCCGACCCGCGAAGCTTCATCGGGCAGTTTCTGCGCTTCGAGTTCGAGACCGGCGCCCGCAGCGGCATCTGGGTCGAGCGCGAGCATCTGGTGCTGCGCCGCGGTGCGTATCATCTCTTCGTGCTGGAAGGCGACGAGGTGGCATTACGCCGGGTAACGCTCGGCGAGGAGCATGGTGATAAGGTCATGATAGAAGACGGCGTCTCCGAGGGTGAACGGTTCGTCGTGTGGTCTCGCGGAAGGCTTCAAGACGGTAGGCGCGTGAATCTCGATGAGTGACGGCACAGATGCTTGAGTTCGTATTCTCACGGCGTCGGGGTGTGTTACTCCTGGCGCTTGTGCTCGCGCTCGTAGGATTGTTTGCGGTCAGCGAACTGCCGACAAAGCTTTACCCAAGTATGCGCAAGCCGGCGATCAGCGTACGCCTCTCGCACCCCACGCATACCGCGGTAGACTTTCAGGATGCCTACGGAGACGAGATCGAGAACACCTTAGCCGGTATCCGTGGGGTAGATATCGTAGAGGCTACCTATCGCCATGGGAACACCCGCATCCGAGTGGAGTTCGAGTGGCGCGAGGATCCCGATGAGGCGTTGAGCCGTGTCGAAAGCGCGCTCTCGGGGCTCAGAGCGCGACTCCCCGAGGAAAGCCGCGACTACTCGGTCGGCACCTGGCGGGGCGAGAACCCCGGGTACCTCGCGGTGGCGGTATACTCGCCCGATCTTGATCCTATCCCGCTCTACGACATGATAGAGCCGGTGCTGCGCGGGCCGTTGAGCCGCGTAGAGGATGCGGACTCGGTCGATATCGTGAGCGTCGAGGAGCTTCGCGCGGATCTGCGTTTCGACCACGATGCGCTGCTGCGCCACGGGCTTTCTCCCCACGAGGTCGCCCAGAGCGTGCAAGGCGGCTACCGACCTCAATCGCTCGGTTCGTTCAACTCCGCCGGCGACCAGACAAATGTGCGCGTAAAGCACGGCATCGACTCGATCTTCGATATCCACCGCATCCAGGTCGCCTCGGCTGCGGGAAACCCGGTGCTGCTCGAGGATGTGGCCGAGGTTTCGGTGCGCTACGACCTCCCGCGCCGCCTGTTTCGCGCCAACGGCGAGCGCGCCGTGATGATCTACGCCGATCCGATCGACGGCGGAAACATCAAACGCATGGCGGACGATATCTCGGCGATCCTCGAGGAGAAGACCGCGGAGTTTGAGGCCCCGGTGCGCTACGAGCACCTCGTGGACCCGGCAGCGTTCATCGACAACGCCGTCGGCAACGTGCTGCAGGCTGCGGCGCTCGGTGCCTCGTTTGCGATGCTCGTGATCGTAGTTCTACTGGGTGAGCCGCGCAACATCTTCATCATCGGTCTCTCGATCCCGCTCACGATGACGTACTCGTTTATCTTGATGTACGCCGCGGGCATCTCGATCAACCTGATATCGCTCGGGGGTATGACGCTCTCGGTCGGGATGATCATCGACTCAACGATCGTGGTGATGGAGAACATTCATCGCCATAGAAAGCTCGACCCGCGACGCGGCGCGGCGACGATTGCGCTCATTCTTACGGCGGTTCGCGAGGTGCGGTCGGCGGTTATTGTCGCGACCATGACGAGCGTGGCGGTCTTTCTCCCGCTTACCGTTACCTCGCCGCTGACCGCGGCAATCCTCGGCGACCTCGCGCTCGCGGTTGTGTTTGCGCTCGCGTGTTCGCTGTTCGTCGCGCTGTTCGTGGTGCCGTTGATCGCGTACTATCTGTTTCATCGAGAAAAGCCCGAGGATCTCGACCGCGGCCTGCTCGGGCGCCTGTCTACCGGAGTGCTCGGTGTGCTGACGCGGGTCTATCGCCTGAGCCTGAAGCTGCTTCTCGCATCGCGGCTCGCCTCGCTTGCGTTTATCGGAGGCTCGGCTGCGCTGCTGGTGGTGCTGGTGCTCACGGTGCTTCCCAAGATACCGGCCGAGATCATCGCCGATCCGGAAAGCGACAAGGTGGTGTTGTGGTTTCGGCACAACACGATCGACGATCAAGAAGAGCTGCTGGATGAGGTGATTCCAATCGAGCAGGAGTTGATGGAGCGCTACCACGAGGAGCTTGCGAATATCTTCGTGCAGATTCGTTCCTCGAACGCCGGGAGTATCACGTTATCGCTGCGCTCGTCGCGTGAGATGCGGCGCGTCGAGGACGAGCTGCGCGATACCTACGCGAGCGACGACGACTGGCGATTCGGCGTGTTTCCGTGGGACCCGGCGGCGATGCCGTTGCCTCGGATGGTTGATCTGCACCTCGGCATCGACGGTGACGACGCGTTGACCGCGGTTTCGGTGCTCGGCGAGGCCGGCGAGCTGGTGCGCGATACCGACCTGTACGGAAACGTCTTCACCAACCCGCCGTCCGGGTTTACCGAAGAGTTAATTCTCAAGCCCAGGCGTCACGTGATAGATCAGTTCGAGGGGTACTCGATCTCGAGCTTGGTGTCGTTCGGTCAAACCCTACTCGCCGGTCGGCAGGTCATCGAGATGACCGAAGCCAATCAGCCGGTGCAGGTGCGTATACAGTACCCCGAAGGCACGATTACCTCGCGCGGCGAGTTCGAGGGGTTCTTGCTCCCGTATAACGGCGGCGCGATACCGATGCGGCACTTCTTTGATCTCGAGCGCGCGCAGTCGGTAACTCGAATCGTTTCGTACGACGGCACGCGCGATTACCGCCTGCAGGCGCGTATGCGCTCCGACGCGGCCGACGCCGATCGTTTGGATAAGGAAGCGACGGTGGTCGAGATGCTCGAACGCGAGCTCGATCTCCCGCCGGGGTATACGCTACGCGTCGAGAACCCGCGCGAGATGGTCGAGGAAGCGATCGATTCCTTGATCCTCGCGCTCATCGCGAGCCTCGCGATCATTTACTTGTTGCTCGCGGTGCAGTTCAATTCCCTGCGCGTCCCGATCGTGATTCTCTTGACGGTACCGCTCGGTTTCATCGGTGTGATCGCAAGCCTTCATCTGGGAGCCTCAACGGTCTCGTTGAACTCAATGCTCGGTACGATTCTCCTTGGAGGTATTGTGGTAAACAATGCAATACTCTTGATCGATTTCTATTTCCGACAAGCGCGCAGCACCAGCGATCGCGCCGAGGCGATTCTCAACGCCGCGGTGTTGCGGTTCCCGCCGATCGTGATCACGATGGCGACAACGATTCTCGGTATGTTGCCGATCGCGCTCGCACTCGGTGACGGCACCAATATCATACAACCGCTTGGAATCGCGGTGTCGGGTGGACTGGCGGTCTCCACGATCTTCACGCTGTATATGGTGCCGTGCGTGCTGAACTTCATGAAACCACCGCGAGTTCGGGATGGGTACGTAGAATCATGACTCGTTTGAGCCCGCTATCGCTCACGGTGTTCGCCTGCGGACTGCTGTTTTCGCTTGCCCCGGTGCGGGCCGCCGCGGAGGAGCCCGTGCGGCGGGGCGACGCCGAGGCTGCACGGTCCGACGAATCCGTGCGGCTCACGGTAGACGACGCGATAGAACGAGCATTGCGGGCAAACCGCGAACTCGAGATCGACCGCCTTCAGCTCGAGAGCGAACGTCGCACGGCCGAGACCTCTTGGAACCGATTCCTACCGAGTCTCTCGGCATCCGGCTCGCTCTCGCGCCGCTTGCCGGAGCGTGATTCGGACCCGGACCCGTACAGCGCTTCGCTCGGGGCGCAGACCTCACTCAGCCTGTCGGCGGCGAAGATTCGCGAGGGGCGGGAAGCGATGCTCGAGTACGAGCGCGGTCGGATCTCGTACCGCGAGGCTGCGGCCCTTCTAAGACGCGACGTGCGTCGGGCGTACTACGCGCTTCTGGTGCAGCAGCAGGAGTTGCGCATCAAGCGCGACGCGGTTGAGACCGCCGAGATGCGCTATCGCCGTTCGCAAGCCGACTACGAGGACGGACTGGTCTCGCGTTACACCATGCTCTCCGATCGCGTCGCCTGGCAGCGGCAGTTGCCGGAGCTCGGCGCGTTGCAGGATGACCTGCGCACCGCCGAGGCCGAGTTCGCGTTGCTGCTCGGCTATCCGCGTGAAACGCGGATCGAGCTGTTGGATGAGCTCAGGGTTGAGATCATCGAGCTCGACCGCGAGCAGATGATCGCGATCTACCGCGAGACGCGCCCTGCGGTACAACGTGAGGAGCTACGGCTTCAGGAAGACGAGCTCGCGCAGCGCATCGCACGCGACCGAAACCTCCCGAGTCTGTCGTTGAGTTACTCGTTCTCGCGTTCACACGACACGCCGTTTACCGAGTCGTGGGCCGACGACGACAACTGGAGTTCGAGCGGGCAAGTGCAGATATCGCTTTCGCTTTCGCTCGACCGGCTGTTCCCGAGCTCCGAGGCACGCGTCGCTGCCGAGAATCGTGAGCGTCGTATAGCCGAACGCGAGTTACGCGTGGCCGAGCTTCGCGAGGAGGCAGCCGAGGAGGTAGAACGGCTCGTTCGGCGCATCGAGCGCTCCGAGGAGGCGCTCGAGGTGCGGCGCTTGACCGAGGAGACCGCGGAGCTTGCGTACGAGCTCGCGGTGCAGGAGTATGAGGACGGGTTCATCGACTCATTGGAGCTTCGCAACTCGGCACTCGAACTCGAGGAAACGCGCCTCGCGGTCCTGGAAGAACAACTGCGCATTCTCACCGCCTATGCCGAGCTCGAGTATTTGCTTGGCGACCACGACCTTGGAGTGTGATACTATAGGTAAGACCTATGAGCGGGATCGAGTTACACGGGATCGAAAAGCGCTTCGGTAAGGTTTCGGTGCTCGAGCAGTTGGAGCTCGAAATTCGGCAAGGAGAGTTCCTAGTGCTTCTCGGGCCTTCGGGCTGCGGCAAGAGCACGCTCCTGCGTTGTATCGCCGGTCTCGAGCCGCCCGATCAAGGGCTCGTCTATCTCGGGGGGCGCTGTGTGTTCTCGAGCCACGACCGGATCGATTACCCCGCGCGCGACCGCGAGATCGGTATGGTGTTCCAAAACTTCGCTTTGTACCCGCACATGAACGTGTTTGAGAACGTAGCGTTCGGCTTGAAGGTTCGAAAGCTTGCGAAGGACCAGGTAGCGCGTCGCGTGCGCGAGGCGCTGCGCATGGTAGACCTCGCGGGTTTCGAGCGGCGTAAACCGAAGCATCTCTCCGGAGGGCAGCAGCAGCGCGTAGCGCTCGCGCGAACCGTGGCGGCGCGCCCGCGATACCTGCTGTTCGACGAGCCGCTGTCATCGCTTGATCCCAAGCTGCGCGGCGCGCTCCGCACCGAGTTGCGTGAACTGCATCGACAGCTCGGCACTACCTCGCTGTATGTTACGCACGATCAGCACGAGGCGATGGTGCTTGGAGACCGTGTCGCGGTTCTACAAGACGGGGCAATCGCACAGTGCGCGCCTCCGCAGCGCGTGTACCATCAGCCGGCCACAACCAAGGTGGCACAGTTCACCGCCTCGCCCAGAACAAACCTCATTACCGGCGAGGTGCACGATGCCGGCGATCGGTTGCTGCTTATTCCCGACCGCGACAAGTTCTGCTTTCTGCGGCTCGACGAGCGCTGCCGCGCGCTCGCCGGCACGAGAGTGACGCTGCACGCGCGGCCCGAAGGCGTGGCGCTGGACCCGGCCCCCGGAGAGGACGACGGCCGCCTCGAGGTAGTAGCGATTATGCCGGAAGGGGCCGAGGCGTACCTACACCTCCGCTTCCCTCCTGAGGACGCTGTGGGTGAGGCCGTCGGCGCCGAGCTGCAACACGAGACCCGGCCCCAATACGGCACCGAGCCGGAATACGCCGCCGAGCCGAGTGCCGGCGACGACTCCCAGCTCGTTGTGCGGGTCGATCAAGCCGAAGCCCTCCGGATCGCGCGTGGCGACCGTGTCGCGCTGCGCTTCCGTCGTGGGAATCTCTACGAGGCGGAGTCGGGGGCTCTGCTGGGGTCGTTCGGGTACGACCGCAAAGAACTCGG
>PUOW01000407.1 GCA_003552185.1 Spirochaetaceae bacterium | reverse complement strand
CGGCTCAGGGAAGAAGGCGCGGTGCGCTACCTCGGCGTTACCGGACACAAGAACGCAACGCTGTTCGCCGAGGTGCTCGAAGAGTATGCCTTCGATTGCGTGCTGCTTTCGATCAACGCCGGAGATCGACACTACGACTCGATGATCGAGCATGTGCTGCCGGTTGCCGAACGGCTCGAGCTGGGCATAATCGGGATGAAGGTCGCCTCCTACGACGGGCGGATCTTCCGTGAGGGAGGCATAACCTCGATGACCGAGGCGCTCGGCTATGTATTGTCGTACCCGGTCGCTACCGCGATTGTGGGCGTTTCAACGGTAGAGGAACTCGAGCAAAACGTGGCTATCGCTTCCGAGTTCGAGCCGTTCTCGGACGCTGAGTTGCGCGAGCTCGAGGAACGCACCGCTTGGTACCAAGACGAGGTAAACTTTTTTAAACATCGGTGGTAGAAGCGTATGTCTTCGGTGTCGGTGCTCAGATCTAAGGTTCGTGTCCCCGCGCTTCCCGAGGTCTGCGTGGAGCGCCCCGCGCTCGAACAACGTGCGCTCGTGTTCCCGGACGCACCGGATCGAGTGCTGATCTACCTATCGGCTCCCGCGGGGTACGGCAAGACCACGCTGCTTTCGCGGATTGCCGGCGGTTTTACCGGCCGTTGTGTCTGGGTCTCGCTCGACGCCCTCGATAATGATCCGCATCGCCTTGCCGAGCACCTGCAGGCGGCCGGCCGGAGCGGGAGCTCCGAGGCCGCAGGCGCGCCCGGCGCGAGCGGCGCAACCGGCGCGAACGACATGGCCGGCGTTGCGCGGACCGATGCACATCGGGAGAACGAGGGGGCCGCCGGGCTGCGCGAGCTCTCGCGGGCGCTCTACACGATTGAGGAGCTCGGCGAGGCGGTTTTGCTGGTGCTCGACGACGCTCACGTGGTCCAGAATGAGGCCGTGTTCGAGGTTCTGCGCGGGTTTATCGCCTACCGTCCGACGAACTGCCGGGTTGCGATCTCAACGCGCGAGGATCTGCCGCTGCCGCTCTCGACGCACCGTTTGACCGAACGCCTGCTTGAGCTGCGCGCCGAGGACCTTCGTGCGCGCGAGGATGAGGCGCGCGAGCTGCTTCGGCGGATGGGGCTACAGCTCGAGGAGGCGGCGCTCCGCGGAGTGCTTCGCAAAACCGCCGGATGGTGGAGTTGCATCAAACTGTTTGCGATAGCCTGGAAACAACGCGCGGAGCACGAGCGCGAGGGATTTCTCGAGCGCTTCCGGGGCACCGATCGGTTTATCGCGGAGTTCTTGCTCGAGAGTTTGGTCTCGGCGTTCCCGGCCGAGCTGCGCGACGCCGCCGGAGCAATCGCGGTTCCGGATTTCTTCAACGAAACGCTCATAGCTCGGCTCACCGGGCGAGACGACGCACGGCAACTCATAGCTCGTCTTCAGCGAATGAATCTTGTCGGCTCTCGCGCCGAGGAGGGCAGCGCGCGGTATCGCTTTCATCCGCTCCTGCGCGACTACCTCCGCCATCAGGTTCCACGTGCAACGCGAGCCACGCTGCATCGCGTTGCCGCCGACTGGCTTTCGGAGCACGGCATGCTCGAGCGCGCCACACGCCACCGGGAGGCGGCCGAACGGCTGGATCGTGGTGGGCGAACCGCAGACCGGGCCGGCGGTGAGAGCGCGGGCGCCACGGCTGAGCCGGAAGAGCCGGCCGCCGAACGAGGCGCTGAGGTTCACGCGCCCGAGAGTGAATGCCCCGCCTTCAGCAGACGAGAGCTCGAGTTGCTGCAGGCGCTCGCGCACGGACTGCGAAACGACGAGATCGCCGAGAAGCTCTTTATCAGCACCGGCACCGTGAAGTGGCACCTCAACAACATCTACGCGAAGCTCGGCGCCAAGAGCCGCACCGACGCCGTCTACAAGGCCCGCACAGCGGGCGTAATTCCCTCGTAACCGTCGCTCGTGGGCGACGGCGGGCGCGGGGGCGCTCGCCTCCGCCGGCGGGAGCCGCCGGACGACGTCGGCCGCGGCCGGTCACCGCGTTCTTGAACTCCTCAAGCAATCCTACCCAAAACCCTAACTTTCGGTAGGTTCCGTACGCCGCGCCTTGGGCTACATTTATGCTCACACGACGGAGGTGCGCAGTATGCGAAACGCTGATGAAACGGACCCCCGGCCCACGGAATCGATAGACCCGGGAGGGAGGTACGCGCTTGAGATCTCGAGCGTGATCACCGATCTCTGGGACGAACGTCTCGAGGGTTGGGATATCGAGAGACTGCCGGGCGATCACACCCGCGTGAGCGGATATGTGCGCGATCAAAGCGAGTTGTACGGGGTGCTCACCGCGCTCCGCAATATGGGCTTGACCCTCGTTCGTATGGAGCCGATCGTCGGCGATCCTGAAGAGGAAGAAGGAGTTACATTATGACGCGTTTCGGAGTATCGGCCGCTCTGTTTCGAGCGACGCCGGCGGCTATGGTAACTGTGGTGACCGTGGTGGTGGTCACCTTGGCTTCGTGCGCCACGTTTGAGGGCGATATCCCGGTGGATCTCGATTACCCGGACGTAATCTATATCTCGCCGCGCAACCAAGACGGCGTTCAAGACGAAGTGGTGCTGCCGCTCGATATCCCGGAGCTCAGCGGCCTTCGCTTGGCGGGCTACGAGGTGCAGGTTTTGGACGAAGACGGCGGCGGGGTGTACTCGTACGGCGAGCAAAAGTATCGCGAGCGCGGGTTCTTTGCGCGTCTCGGGCGTCCGGCAACCGTAACTCCGCCCGACGCGATCCGCTGGGACGGCAGAGATTACGACGGCGAGTGGGCCGAGGACGGCGAGTATACGCTACGCGTCTCGGCGTGGGATTACGACGACAACCGCGGCACCTCGCCGGTGGTTCGGGTAATTGTCGACAACACGCCGCCGAGTGCCGTGGTGCGCGCTCCGTATACCGTGTTTGCGCCCACCGGCGACGGTAGCCGCGACACGCTGCGCCTCGAGCACGAGGAGGCCTCT
>PUOW01000400.1 GCA_003552185.1 Spirochaetaceae bacterium | reverse complement strand
GCGAGGTCAACAGATAGCTGAATTGCGCGCTGCAAGTTCACCGAGACGATGTCCTGCTTATCGTAATCGGCCGCGAGAGCCTCGGCGTCGGGCGGAGTGTGCGCGGTGATCCTCTCGAGGCTGCGGCGGATTGAGTCTATCCCAAGGAAGCGCTCCCTATTCGCGCGCCGGATCATGCGGATGTTCGGGAGCATGTCGGCGTCGAAATCAAGCATTCTGATGATCAGTTCGGCTCGGACTGCGGGGGTGCGGCACAGGAGCAGCCGGCCGGTAGTGAGCACCTGCTTGAGAAACAGTCCGTCGGCACGCGCAAGATCACGCACCTGCACATCAACACCGGTTGCGCGTGATGCCGCAAGGCTCAGATCTACCAGGCGCTCGGGCGGCAGTTGCTCGCGCGCGTCTTTAGCCACCGCAAAATCCAGATCACTGTCGGCGCGCGCGGTACCGCCGGCACGCGAGCCGTAGAGGATCGCGAGCTCGATCTCGGGGAAGCGCTCGAGCTCGGGAGTTAGGAGCTCAATCAACTGTTCACCAACACGCTGCGGGGCAGTCCCACTCATACCCAAAGCCTACGCGTTTTGGGGTCTCTGGTCCAGCGGTGCGGCGGTCCGACGGTGCGGCGCTCGGGTCACTCCCGGCAGTGCGACGACCGGGCAAACCGCCGCCGGCGCAGCCCGTCGGCATGCGCGGTGCCGCCGGCCGGCGTACAGCGCGTTGCGTACCGGGCGTGGCGTACTGCGTACCGCCGGCCGGCGTGTTGCATGTTGTTGGAGCGAACGCGGTGGTATAGACTGCTACTGAGTGTGTGTGAGTGTGGGGATTTCCACCGCGAGATGGACGCAGGCGGCATGGTTGGTGTGCCGCTAAGGGGTGCCGATGGCCGATCTGGAGCGTATACTGCGGGAGTGCTTCTGGGACCTGCAGATGACCGCGGACGAGTTGGAGCGGATCCTACAGGGCGAGGACGACCGCCGGAAACGCTTCGTGTTTGAGAAGATATTACTCAACAGCAGCAACTACCTGAGGGATCTACAGCTCTTTGACCGACGGCAACTGTACACAATGCTGACCGAGATGAAGGTTCCGGAGTTCAACCGCGACTACATCCTCCGCCGCAAGAACATCGCCGAGGTATTCTTTTTCGACCTGCCGCTTCACATCAAGGAACTGCAATGGAACCCGTAGACCCGGGCGAACACGAGAAATACCAAGAGCTGTACAGGTTACAGGATCGCATCTTGCAGATCGTTTTCTCCGCGGAGCAGGAGTTTTACCTCACCGGCGGGACCTGTATCAGCCGATTCTACCAGGCCAAACGGTACTCGGATGACCTCGACTTCTTCACGAATGCCTCCCCCAGATTCGCGTTCGCGATACGCAACCTCAAGCAGGCGTTACAGTCACAACTCAGCATCACCACCCAGGTTGAAACCAAAGGCTTTGTGCGCATCAGTGCCGAGGACGCGCTGCAGGTAGACTTTGTGAACGACATCGAGTTTCGCCTCGGCGACCCGGTTGTAACGGCCGAGAACTATTTGGTCGACAGTATCGAGAACATCCTCAGCAACAAACTCACCGCCGCTATTGGACGCGACGACGCCAAAGATATCTTCGATATCATGCTGATCTATCGCTTCTACGACGTTTCATGGCCTCGGGTGCTGAACGCCGCGCACCAAAAGGCGGGTTTCGCGAATGACGACCTGGTGGTTCGCCTCAAGACCTTCCCCAAGGAGATGCTTGCGCACATCAAGTGCATTGATTGCGAGTTTCTGAACGATTTCGACGACCTGCTCTCCGCCATCCTCAACGAGATCTTGCAGGCAGATTAAACTGCACTAAGAATTTTACGCATCATGAGCGAGCACTGCGGTCTCAGGCGGTCGGCGTGCGCGCTACGTACACCGTCTGGGTGTAGTCACGGTCTTGGAGCGGATTGTGGAAGGTCACCGGTTCGGCGCGCGCGGAGCCGAACGCGGCCTCGAGACGCTCGGTGAAGGCAGGGTCGGGCCGGTCGTTTGACCACAGCCCGAACACGCCCCCGGGCTTGAGGTGTGCCGTTACGCGCCGCAGGCCCTCGGGCCGGTAGAAGCTCTCGCTGCGCTCGTCGAGAAACAGCTCGGGCGAGTGGTCGATATCGACCAGCACCGCGTCGAAGCGCCGGGCGGGCCGCTCGGGGTCAAAGCCGCTCTCGGACGCGGCGAGCGCAAAGAAGTCGCCGTGCACAAAGCGGCAACGCCGGTCGGCGCTGAGCTCCGCCCCCAACGGCAGAAGCCCACTCCGGTGCCACTCAATCACCGCCTCGAGCGCCTCTACCACCACAAGCGACCCCACCACCTCATGTTCCAATACCGCTTGGGCGGTGTAGCCGAGCCCCAGCCCACCGACCACCACCTCGAGCACTCCGGCAGCGGAGCGCCGGTCGGCGGCAGCGGAGTGCTCGTCGGCCGTGGTGGCAACGCCGCCGGGCGCCCCGGCGCTCGCGCCGCTGTGCGCTTCACCGGCGGCGTTTTCGGCCGACGCTTTGTCCGCGACGGCGGCGGCCAGGCCGAGGCGGCCGAGGGCGAGCTCAGAGGCGGTGAAAAGGCTCGACATGAGGTACTCATCGCCGAGTTTGATCTCGTAGACCTCTACGTCGAGCGACTTCTGCCGGCGACGGCGGAGGCTGAGATCGCCGATAGGAGTTGAGCGAAAGTCGAGTTCTTGAAAAAGGCTACTCATCGTGGAACACGAGTGAAGTATATCGCGCGCGCGAGGGTATGCCCATCCCGCGTTCCCGGCGCCCCGCGGTAGCGGCAGTATAGCGGCAGCGTTGCCGCGTTTTTCGCCATACAGAATTATGGTAGTGTCACCATATGAAGCGCAAGGTCACCTACCAGATAGATGAGCGTATCGTCGCGCGCGTCCGTGAAGCGGTAGACACCGGGTCAGCCGATTCCATCAGTGAGTTTGTGCAGAGCGCTCTTGCCGAGCGGCTTGATGAGCTTCGCCGCCGGGAG
>PUOW01000336.1 GCA_003552185.1 Spirochaetaceae bacterium | reverse complement strand
CGGCGCCGAATACCGTAGCGGGATGCGTGTATGGATCCTCGGAGCCGGGACGCTCGGCGTACTCGTGGCGCGGCATCTTCGCCGCGAGCTGCATGATGTTGTGATTATCGAGCGCGATCCGGTAGCTGCCGATGAAGCGCTTCGCAAGGTCGACTGCTACGTCGAGATCTGCGACGGAACCGACCTCCGGGCTTTGCGGCGGCTCTCGATCGATCGGGCCGACTGCTTCATCGCGATCACCGGGTCGGATGAGGTCAACATGGTGGTCAGCGGCTTGGTTGCCCAGGCCTTCGGCACGCCGTTGAAGATTGCTCGGGTGCGCAATTCTCAGTACGCAGACGGCATTGCCGGCGCTCCCGAGCTCTTCGGGATCGATCACGTGCTGAACCCCGAGATCGAGACCGCCTCGGCGGTACTTCGGGCGCTCGAGCACGGTGCGGTAGGGCAGGTGGCGGCGTTTCGCAGCACTTCGCACTCGCTGCGCGAGATTCGCGTGACTCCCGGCGGGGGGCTCGACGGGGCCTGCCTGTTTGAGCTTGCTGCAGAGAGTCGACACCGCTTCATTGCGCCGGTGTTGAGTCGCGACCAAGACTACACCGTGGTTGTGGGCTCAACGCGTCTGCAGGGAAACGACCTGCTGTACGTGTTCTCGGGCGCGGAGGCCTTCGACGAGTTGCAGGCCCGAGACGGGGGCGAGGTGCCGAGGCGAAGCGGTAATACGCTCGTTATCGGCGGTTCATTGATCGGCGTTACCGTGGCCGAGGCGCTCACCCTCGATCGCACCGCCGACGGGTCGCACGCGGAGGAGGCCGGCGTGGTGTCGCGCATGCTGCGCCGCCTGCAGCGGCGAATCTCGGGGCCGGTTACGATTGTTGAGGCGTCGGAGAAACGCTGCGAGGAGATTCGGCACCTCGTGCCGGCGGCTGAGATCATAGCGACCGATATCCGCGACGAGGCGCGATTGGGACGCGACGAGTACGCGCGCCACAACGTGGTTGTGGCGGCCGGGATCGATCAGCAAGCGAACATCGTCGCCGCGCTGCAGGCGAAGGCGCAGGGAGTTGAGCGCGCGATCGCGGTGTTGTTTCACGAGGGCTACGCGCGCATCGCGCGGAATCTCGGCGTGGATGTGCCGATCAGCATAAAGGGGTGTATGGCGAACGCGATCGCGTCTCACATGCGCGGCGACGCGGTGAGAGCCTTGTACACCATCCCCGGTAGCGCGATCTCGATTGTGGAGGCGGTGCTCGCAACCGAGAGCGCGTTTAACGGGGTGCCGCTGAAGCACGCCGGGCTCCCGAAGCGCTCCTTGATTCTCTCGATCTCGCGCGACGGCACCGAGATTATCCCCGACGGCGAGGAGGCGATGCGCGCCGGCGATGTGGTTGTGGCGCTTACGCCGCGCGAGAACGAGGGATTGCTGATTCACCTGCTGCGCGCGACCCGCTACCAACCGCGGCTTCATTCTGTTTAGCGACAAGAGAAACAGGAGAACCAATGGCAAGCGTCACCGATCACAAGCGAACCGTTTTACTGATTGCACTGTACATCTTCGTGGGGGTCATCGCGGGCGTTGGAGCTATTCTGTTTCAGCAGCTCCTATCGCTGCTGAACATCTTTCTTCTCGAGGGCATGGCCGGGTATACCGAGATCACGATCGTCTCGGGTATCCGCCGCTTCACCCTGCCCTGGGTGCAACCGGAGTTTCGGCCCTGGTTGTTTCCGATCATCGCCGGCAGCGGCGGGCTCATCACCGGCTTGATCGTGTATCGCTTTGCGCCGGAGGCCGCGGGCCACGGAACCGACGAGGTCATCCACTCGTACCACCACAAAGAAGGGCAGATTCGGCTGCGCGTTAGCATCGTGAAACTCGTGGGCTCGGCGATCACGATCGGAAGCGGCGGTTCGGGCGGTAAGGAGGGACCGATCGCGCAGATCGGCGCGGGGTTCGGCTCGTTCATTTGCTCGCGTATCCCGTACTACGCCGAGTACCGCAGGGAGATTATGCTCGCCGGGATGGCAGCCGGGATCGCCGCGATCTTTCGCGCGCCTTTGGCCGGCGCAATCTTTGCCGCCGAGATTCTGCATTCCGATATGCGCTACGACGGCAAAGTCTTGATTCCGGCGGTGATCGCCTCCACGGTGTCCTACGGGGTCTACGCGCTGTACTTTGGGTTCCAGCCGGTCCTAACGGTACCCGAGTTCTCGTATGAGCTCTCGCTCTTTCACTTCCTGCCGTACACGGTGCTTGCGCTCGTTTCGTCGTTCGGTGCGTTCGCGTTCGTGAAGGTGTTCTACGGAACGCGCGATTTCTTTCAGGCGCTGTCGCTCAAGCCCTACTTCAAGCCGATGATCGGTGGTGTGCTCACCGGGCTGGTAGGGCTGTGGTTCTCGCCGGCCTTCGGTGAGGGCTCGTTCCATATGCAGCAGGTAATCGACGGCAACGTACCGCTACTCGGCATGTTCCTGTTGGTGTTTCTCAAGATGGCGACCACCTCGTTCTCGATCGGCTCGGGAGGCTCGGGCGGTATCTTCGGACCGTCGCTTATGATCGGGGCCGCGCTCGGCGGCGTGATCGGTGGAGCGTATCTGTACCTCTTCCCTGAGTCCGGAATCCCGTTGGTGGTGTTTGTGTTGCTCGGCATGGTGGGGTTCTTTTCGGGTGCCGCAAACGCGCCGATCTCAACCGTGATCATCATCGCCGAGATGACGCGCGTCTTTAATCTGGTTGTGCCGTTTCTCTGGGTCGCGATGTTCGGCTATATCTTCTGTCAGCGCTGGAACATTTACGAGAATCAGATCGTGGTGAAGCGCCATATTCTCGACGTCGTCGATCCGCTTGAGTCGCAGAAAGCGCTTGCGAGTCTCACGGTAGGCGAGGCGATGAACACCCAGTTCGTAGCCGTGAACGAGAGCATGCCGGTGGCCGAGGCCGAGGACGTGTTTCGAAAGGCGTACGCCGATATCCTGCCGGTGGTGGACGAGAGCGACGGAACGCTCAAGGG
>PUOW01000318.1 GCA_003552185.1 Spirochaetaceae bacterium | reverse complement strand
CAGGTGTTTTTCGACGACGGCGATATCGGCAACCTGGTGAACGTCGCCGGAATCGGCATCCTCGCCGAGAGCACCATGCAGGAGCAGGCCGTTGAGTTCGTGCGCTTTCTGCTTTCAAGCTCCTCACAGGAGTTCTTCACCGACGAGGTATACGAGTATCCGGTCCTCGAAGGCGTAGAGCCCAATCCCGAGCTCGAGACCTTCGAGACGTTAATCGAGGCCAGTCCCGAGCTGAACCTCGACGCGATGGAAGACCTCGACGGCACACTTGCATTACTCCGTGAACTGGGGCTGCTGTAGTGCAGAGCATACCGGCGAGCGGGAGGCGGCCACCATGGTTTTTGCTGGTCGCCGCCTCGATCGGGGCAATCGGCGTGCTGTTGCCGCTTGCCTACCTCGTACTGCGAGCCTTCGAGGCCGACCTCGAGGCGGTACGAGCGCTCGTGTTTCGAGAACGCAACCTACGTCTGCTGCTCAACACGCTGACGCTCAGCTTCACGGTGCTGGTCGGCACCACGCTGCTCGCGGTGCCCCTCGCGTTCATCACGGTCCGGACCGATATCCGTCACAAGCGGTTGCTCACGATACTCGCGACGCTGCCGCTCGCGGTGCCGGGCTACGTCATGGCGTACGCGCTGATCAGCCTCGGCGGCAACTACGGCATTCTCGCGCGCCTCACCGGCTTGGCGCTGCCGCGCATGAGCGGGCTCAGCGGCGCGACCGCCGCGCTCACGCTCTACACCTATCCGTATCTGTTTCTTAACCTTCGCGCCGCGCTCGCAGGCGTTGACCCAAGCTACGAAGAAACCGCGCGCAGCCTCGGCTACGGCCGCACCGAGATATTCTTCAAGGTCACCCTACCGCACCTGCGCCCGGCGCTTCTCGCCGGATGGCTCGTGATCGGCCTCTACGTGCTCGGCGATTTCGGGGCGGTCGCCTTGATGCGCTACGAGGTGTTTAGCTACGCGATATTTACGCAGTACCACGGCGCGTTCGACCGCGTCTACGCCGCCTGGCTCTCGCTGATGTTGCTCGCGATGACGGTGGGCGTAGTTGGGCTCGAGTGGCGATTGCTCGGGCGCACCAAACTGTGGCGCAGCGGCACCGGCGTGGGGCGAAGGCCGGCCGAGGTGCCGTTGGGCAAGACGCGCCCGGTCGCGAGGCTGTTCCTCTGGCTCGTGATCCTCGCTGCGGTTGGGCTTCCGGTTGTGATTCTCTCGTACTGGCTGCTGCTCTCACCGCCCGATCTGCGCCCGGCGCAGGTGGCGGCGTCGTTCGCCGCCTCGGCTGCTGCGTCACTGCCGGCCGCGGCTCTCGCGGCGCTGCTCGCGCTGCCGGTAGCGTACACCGCCGCGCGCTATCCGTCGGTTATTTCGCGGACGCTCGAGCGCGCCGCCTACATCGGATACGCGATTCCCCCGCTCGCGCTCGCGCTCGCGATGGTGTTCTTTGCGCTGCGCTCCGCGCCGGCGCTGTATCAGACGCTGCCGCTGCTTGTACTCGCGTATGCCTTGAACTTCCAGGCGCTCGCGATCGGGCCGATCAGAAGCGCGGTGCTGCAGGCCTCACCGCGGCTCGAGGAAGCGGCGCGCTCGCTCGGGCGCAACCGCGTTGAGGCGTTTGTAAGCACGGTGCTGCCGCTGCTGCGCCGCGGCATCGTCGCCGGCGCTGTGCTGGTGTTCGTGATCGCGATGAAGGAGCTGCCGATTACGTTTCTGCTCGCGCCCACCGGGTACCGAACCCTCGCGATGAACGTGTTCAGCCGCACCTCCGAGGCGATGCTCGCGCAGGCAGCGCCGTACGCCGCGGCGATCGTGGTGTTTTCGGGGCTGTTCATCGGGTTTTTGCTGAAACATGAGGGAGCTCGCTAAAGGAGTCACGCAGATGCAGGTTATGAAGCTCAACGAGCTCAGCAAGACATACGATCAAGCGCACGGGCCGGTGGTGGACCGCGCCTCGTTCTCGGTGCGCCCCGGCGAGATATTCGGCCTGCTCGGTCCGTCGGGCTGCGGCAAGACCACGATGCTCAGAGTAATCGCCGGGTTCGAGACCCCCGACGGCGGCGATATCCTGCTCAACGGCCGCTCGATCCTCAGCGTCCCGGCCGAGCGGCGCGAGATCGGGCTGGTGTTTCAGGATTACGCGCTGTTCCCGCACCTCTCGGTTGCCGACAACATCGCGTTTGCGTTGCGCAGAGTACCGAAGCGCGATAAGCGCGAACGGGTTGCCGAGACGCTTTCGCTCGTGGGCCTCGGCCGATTCGGCGAACGCATGCCGCACGAGCTCTCCGGCGGGCAGCAACAACGCGTTGCGCTCGGGCGCGCGATCGCGGCGGGGCCCAAGATTATTCTCTTGGACGAGCCGTTCTCGAACCTCGACGCCTCGCTACGCGAGGCAACGCGAAGCGATGTGCGCGCTCTTCTCAAAAAGACCGGCATGAGCGCGATTCTCGTAACCCACGACCAGGAAGAAGCGCTCTCGATTTCCGACAGAGTCGCGGTGATGAACGAAGGCCGTATCGAGCAGATCGGAACGCCCGAAACGGTGTATCACCGCCCGCGCACCCCGTTCGTCGCGCAGTTCTTGGGCCGCACCAACATCCTGCACGGCACCGCCTCCGGCCGGGAGGCCGAGACTCCGCTCGGTCGCTTGCCGCTCGACCGCGAGGCGCGCGGCACGGTGCTGCTCTCGCTACGCCCCGAGCACCTCGAGCTGCTTCGCGAGGACAACGGCAATGCGCCGGCCACCGTGCTCGTTCGCGAGTTCAAGGGACACGACATCACTTACCGAGTGCGCCTCGGCGGCGTGGAGTACCTCGCGCATACCGAGTACTATCGCTCGTTTCACCCCGGCCAGGGTGTGCGCGTGGTGCCGCGCGCACCGGCAGTTGTGCTGCAGCATCGCACATGGTGTACAACCGAGCCCGAGTCGCGCCGGGCCGTAGAGTAATCTCATCTTGTGCAATCTCATCGGGATTTGTGTTCTGCGATATACTGCTCTATACTGT
>PUOW01000020.1 GCA_003552185.1 Spirochaetaceae bacterium | reverse complement strand
TACATTTCCATACATGGAACCTGTACCTGCACTGGTCGCGAATCGGTTTCGCCTTTAATGCCTGCGAAAGGCAGCTTGATCATAAGCCGCTCTGCCCAAAAGAAGTCATTAGACTCGTTCCCGTCAGGAAGGAAACGTAGAGTTGCAGACTCTTCTTCCTTCATGTTCCAAAACGGATAAATTGCGTTGTCGCCAGGACCTGACGAATTGTTGCTCGGACGGTTTTCTTGCTCTTTTAGACGTGCACGGATTTCTGCGAGAGATGCCATAGTTTTTGCCTCCTAATTTTTTGCCTATGTGCTTTAGTGCCTATTTGTTGCACATTTTTTATTATACATGATGTGCAAAACATGTCAAGTAATTTTTTAATAAAATCAAACACCTGCAAGGTGTTTTAGCCTTTCAAATTCTTCGTCTTGTGTATTTATAATTTGTACACCTTGTTTGCGTAGTTCTGATTCAAAGTCTTGTGCTCTTTCTTCGTCGTCAAACTGAAACACAGTGCTTCCATCGTTTTCGTAATCGCCGCGGAATAGATCTTTTCCAATTTCGTTTGCTATTAGTGCGTCTCTTGGTGCAACTTCGATACTGGTGCTTTCGGCGTCTGTTTCTTGTACAGTTTCTTCTTCGTCATCGTCTTTGTGTTTTTCGCAATCACATGCTTCCAGATACTGCTGATAAGTTTCATTTATTTTGTCAATGAACTGTTTGGCAGTTTCGATATACTGTTCGCCATAGTCTTTTTCCACACCGGTTAAAACAGCAGTCTCACCCTTTGGCCAGGAACCTGTTTCTTTGTCATAGTGAGAAAGAATAAATTCTGTTATTGGTAATTGTTCGGTTTCTTGATCATCTGAATCTTCTTTCTTTCTACAAGATCCCTTTTCGCCTCGCTTTTTTCCAGGAACTTTTTCATATCCGTCCCAGCATTTGTCATAAATTTTGCTATTACCGTGTGCTTCTTCGATTTCGTTTTCGAATTCGTCAGGGTCGAGTTCTTTGGAAACTGTGCCTTCGCCTATCAGTCTATAGATATAAGGAAACACATCTTTCAGGTCTTCGTTAAATTGACGTATAGTAAGCTCGTCGATCCAGTTTGTTTTTACATTTTCTGGAACTTCTTCAAGTACAATGTTTTCATATGTTTCCAGAACTTCTGCATATCTATTTGACTTTTGAATGTTTTCCAGTTCTTTTTTTACGTCTTTGGTTCTGCCTTCTATTATGTGCATGTACTGAGAAAGGCCTTCTGCCATTACTTTAGATCTTCCTACATAAGTTTTAAACTTTTTTAAGTTGTTTAATTCTTCTGAAAGACCAACCACATGTTTACCAAAATCATCATAGGGATTACCTCCTTCTGACACATGACGAGCCATTGCTCTTGCACCGGCCAGGTGTCTATAAGGATATTTGAATCTTTCTCCTTCTGAAGACTCTATGTATATCTTGTCGATGCTGCGTGTTCTGGCTCCTGCTTGTTCTGTATTAACAGGTTTTTTGTGCCTGATATTTAGGCGTGCATTTCCAATTTTTTGATAGCTGATATTGTTTGTGCCGTACATTGTTGATTCGCTCATTTTGATATTTCCTCCCTTTTGCTGGGAAAGAAATCTATAATCTCTTCTGTCCAGATTAGATTTTGTGATGTCTCTCACATCAAAATCTAGTAATCTTTTCTTGGCAAAATTTCTTAGTTCTCTAAGAAAATCGTACCAGTTCTGTCTGGTTATATCGTCTTCTTGTTTTACAAAATTATTTGTGTACATTACGCTTAGACTATCTTTGTCCAAGCCAACAGACACTCTGGCTAACTTTCTATCTCCTGCTTGATATTCAAAATCAAAAAACCTTGCCTGCTGGGGATCGGAAATGACTTTTCCGTCCGCGTTGCCTATTACAATAGCTGAATGCCTTCCTCGTATCTTGTTAAACAACTCTTCAGATATGGTTTCTAAATTCTTCATGATTATATTTATCAAATAGTGCTTACAAAAATGGGCATGGGAGCCTGATAATCTTCGTGGTGATCTGTTGACGAAAAAGTATCATAGACTCTGGGATCCCAGTCTTTCAACACTTCAATCATTCTCAAACTTAAAAGTAGTGCCGAAACAAGATCATCTGAATATCCCAGTTTTGCTTTGTAACTGGACCCTGTTGCTACAAAGTTTTTTAACTCACTTATTAAAGGTTTAGAATTTACTTTAATTTTGTTTGTTTCTATCATGGTTTTTAGTCTGGAGCAGGCAGTTACTTTTGATCCGTGAGTAGTATTAAATCCTTTTCGAAATTTTCTTACATGGCCTTTTCGTTGCGGTTCTGATATAAACAGACCGGGAATATTTTCTTCTCCAAAATCGTCTATCACAATCAGAGCAGCTTCACCTATACCATTGTTTTCCACACTCCAGTATATGCCTGTGGGATTCTGTGTTTTATCTTCGATATACTTGCAAATATCACTAAGTATTCTTACCTGTCCTGGTATAGCTGTGGTGTTATGTTGCCATTCTGCAACCTGCTCATATGTGGGCAATTCTATTACCTGTATTGCTGCGAAATCCCCGCCAGTGCCCATGGAAGGATCAAGGCTAACACAATATGTATATTTAGGCGAAGGAGTTTTGTACCATCTGGTTTGACCCATGTTTAGTTTGGGTGTTTTTCCTTCCATTTCTGCAAGATAAACAGAAGAAAGCAGTGTCTCATCAAATGATAAGAATTCACAGTTGTATTCTCTTCTAAAACGCTCTTCTCCTATTCTGCCCAATTCTGCTGCTTTCCAATTTTCATCTCGGTCAGGATGTTCTTCCCAGGTTACCTTGAAAGAATGAAACCCGTTTATACCCACTTCTTGTTCGTTGCCATTTTCATCAAAGGTTTGTTCTGCTTGCTTCCACAAAGTAGCAAAAGTGTCTTCGTCTGAGTTAGGCGTTGAGGTAATTATTGCTCTGCCGCCTGTTGCCAGCGTTGGAGATATGGAGGTCCAGAAGTCTTCTGCTATAG
>PUOW01000394.1 GCA_003552185.1 Spirochaetaceae bacterium | reverse complement strand
TATAAATATGACTTAGATACCTTAAAAGCAACTGTATTATTCTCTGAACCAGCACTTTTCACTGAAATGGGAGAGTATTCTACTCCAGAAGGTGTATCAAAACTCGCAACAGCCTTATTAGAATTAAAAGAAGATGATTGTATTCTTGATTTAGGATCTGGCTTAAACTCATTTCTCATCGAAGCTGCAATTAAATCAAAAAGCCAAAACCTTTATGGCGTAGAAATCAATACTAATTACGTGATTATAGCAAATATACGTCGATTCATATTAGGATTACCAATAAAAGTTATTCAAGGCAATATATTGAGTCAAGACTTTACGTATTTAGGAGCAAATAAAGTATTTTCTAATTATCCCTTTGGTATGAGGTTGCCTTATATACAAAAATATGTAAATAACAATCAAATGCTCAAGAAGTATTTTAAAAAAGCAAAACGAACAGTATCCGGCGACTGGGTTTTCAACATAGCAGCACATCTTAATACTAAACAACCAGGTAAAACTGTTGTGCTTATGACCAATGCGGGGGCTTGGAACAAACCTGATGAAGAATACCGCAAGAGATTAGTAAAAGAAGGAGCTGTAGAAGGTTTAATCCTGCTCCCAGAACGCCTTTTCTCTAACAGCTCAATTTCACTTACAATGATGATTTTAAGCCGTAATAACAAATCAGTCAGAGTGGTAGATGCCTCGGAAATATTTACTCAAGGACGAAGGCAGAATTCGTTAGAAACAGTAGATGTGGAAAAGATTCTTGAAGCTTATAAAAATGATACAGACATAAGCAGGAAAGTAACAATCGACGAGGTTTCTAAGGAAGAATATATCTTAAACCCCCAAAGATATATAATAGGCTCTGATATTGTCATTCCAAATAGCGTTCCCTTAGGGGATATTTGCCTATCAATTAATCGAGGTGCTATGATTAAATCCTCTGAATTAGATCAATTGGTCACATCAGAGGAAACAAATTACCAATATTTAATGCTTCAAAACATTCGTGATGGTGTTGTTGCTAAAAATCTTCCAAATTTAACAAAAATCGAGGACAAATATAAAAAGCATTGTATAAACGATAGGAATCTAATTATTTCCAAGCTATCACCCTTCAAAATTGCAATGGCTCATGTTGCAGAAAACGAGTTTTTACTTACCACTGGAAACTTATACTTCATTGAATTAGATGAAACTAAAGTAAACCCAATATTTGTAATGATGTTTTTACAAAGCGAAGTTGGTATCGCTCAATTGAACCGCTTTGCCAAGGGATCGGCAATGAAGAGCATTAGCATCCAAGATTTAAAAAGGGTTCAAATACCCAATTTGCCAAGGGAAAAACAGGATCAGCTTGCTGAAGAATATGAAAATTTAAAGGAACAACTATCGGTATTGAAAAAGCAAATTGATATGATCCTTGATAAGAAGGCTAATCTCCTTGAGGGAGTGGTTTAATGAAAATTACAGGTGAACAACTTATAGATGTTATTACAGAAGCATCCTACCGTCTTCATGGAGAAATTAAAGAAGCTTACAATAATGGCAATTTAGAAGGCTACTTATCTAGTATCGGAATGATAGACCTTTATCCAATAAATGATGAACCACAGTCCTATGAAACATATCCAGAAGGTAATATTATAATTATCGGTGATTCCCAAATAAAGGATAGTGAAATATTCGGCTGCTTGAAAACCCTTGGCATTCCAAAAGATCGTATTGAGCTTCACACAAACTATGACGAAATCAAGAATTCTTCTTTCGATAATGTAAGATACAATCCTAAATACCGTTTAGTTTTATTTGGAGCTACTCCTCACTCTAGTAAAGGTAAGGGAGATGAGTCCAGCATTATTATACAAATGGAGAATACAGATGGGTACCCTAAAGTAATACGATTAACCGTTGGGCACAAATTAAAGATAACAAAGACAAGTTTGAAAAAAGCAGTGAGCAAAGAAATTCAAGATGGGTATTTGATTGTGTAAAGTAGTTTATACACCATTTGTATTTTAATATGCCAATAAAATTATGCGGAATATTAGTAATACGAAAACAGCCGATTTGTCGTAAAAAATTAACGATTACATTATTAATGAAGGTTTTACTATTCTTAAGTAGAAAAATGGATAATAGATTTTTTCAGTTAGGATGATAACTCTTGAATAAAAAACAAATGTCAGAAAGAGATATCTGCACCAAGTTTATTACTCCTGCCCTACAAAACACCAGCTGGGATATTCAAAAGCAGGTGAGGGAAGAAGTATCTTTTACTGATGGTCGGATTATTGTACGGAAAAAAATGGTTACAAGAGGCAAAGCAAAAAGAGCAGACTATATCTTATATCACAAACCAAATATCCCACTGGCAGTAATTGAAGTCAAAGACAATAATCATAGTATTGGAGCAGGCATGCAACAAGCGCTTGAGTATGCAGAAATTCTAGACATCCCTTTTGCATATTCAACTAATGGAGACGGCTTTATCGAGCATGACCGCACTACTGGATCTGGCAAAGTTGAAAGACAGTTATCTTTAGATCAATTCCCTGCCCCTGATGAACTTTGGCAACGCTACTCTTCTTTTAAAAATTTTGATGATGAACAAGCTAAAGCATATACCCAGGATTATTATTTCGAACAGGGTGGAAAAACACCTTACTATTTCCAACGTATTGCTATAAACAGGACTACCGAAGCTATAGCCAAAGGGCAAAATCGTATTTTACTTGTGATGGCTACTGGAACAGGTAAAACTTATACCGCTTTTCAAATCATTTACCGTTTATGGAAAGCAGGGATTAAAAAAAGAATCCTTTTCCTTGCCGATAGGAATGTTCTTGTTGATCAAGCAATGACAAATGACTTTAAACCTTTTGAAGGGAAAATGACCAAAATAAGAAATAGAGAAGTGGACAAATCTTATGAAATATACATGGCTCTTTACCAGGGCATCTCAGGATATGATGAATTTAAGAACATATACAAAGATTTCTCCAGGAACTTCTTTGATT
>PUOW01000117.1 GCA_003552185.1 Spirochaetaceae bacterium | reverse complement strand
TTGCCGGCCAGCGACACCGACACGACCTCGGGAGTGAGCACGTCAGATACCACGATCCACAAGGTATGCCGCATAGCCGGAATTTTGTCAATGCAGATGAACGGCCTGTAGCTCAATTTGCCCGCCGTTTTTGCCATATGGGCAATCGGTCGATTCAGCAGTTATCGTTCTTGACAGCGTCAACACGCCCCTCTACACTGGTGCACGGTATCTGGCCCCAAGAGGGTCACGATAAGGAGGAAAAACACTATGAAGCGAATTGTGATTGCAGTTGCGATCGTTGCCTTGGTCGCCGTTGGCGTATACGCGCAAAGCACTTATGAAGGAACGGCCGAGGGTTACGGCGGCGAGATCCGCGTTGAGGTTACGATGGACGGAGACACCATTGTGGGCGTAGAGGTGCTCGAGCACAGCGAGACTCCCGGCCTCTCGGATCCTGCCATCAACAATATCCCGGAGCGCATCGTAGAAAACAACAGCACCGATGTCGACGTCCAAAGCGGCGCCACCAAGACCAGCGAAGGCATCATGGCTGCGGTGCAGAACGCCTTAGACAACCGCTGACGACCGCTGACGATTTCGGGTCGTCCGGCAGGTCCGCCGGCAACCGTAGCAGCCCGTTGTTGGTGCATGATACCGATGCGGGCCGAGGCGATGCTTTGCGCATCGCCTTTTTTGTGCGCTTGCGGCCGACCGGCTGAGCAGCCGGGCCCAGCGCCCATGCCGGCCACCTCCCATGCCGGTCACCGACGAGAGCGCGCGCGTCTGAAGCGCAGGTACGGCAGCCCACCGGAGAGCGCGAACACCCCGGAGGTCAGCAGCAATACCATCGGGCGCCCCCAGATTCCCACGAAACTGTCGAGACGCGCATCCGAGACGTTATCGGGGTTGTAGGCAACCCCCACCTGCTCGCCGATACCGAAGCGTCGACTGCTGCTACCCTGATGTGCTGAAAACTCGTGGCGCTCTCCGTCGACCTCAAACGCGATCTCGGGGTAGTAGCGCCGGCCGGACTCAGGGTCGGTAAACGGAATGCTCTGTTCCGAGACGCGGTAACCGTGAACCTCGCCGACGGTTCTCTCGGAGCCGAGGACAAATGCTCCGGTGCGCAGCAGCTCTCCGCCTGCAAACACAAGCAGCAGCGCGGCGAGCGCGAGCATAATTATTCCCATCGCTTGTAGCCAGTTCATACCGCTAAGCTACTACCGGAAGGACGCCGATGCCAACGCTGCCGCGGCGGCGGATGCGGCAACCGCGGCCGGCACAGCGCCCTACAGCCGTGCCCCGTGCTCGCGCATCGTCTCGGCGAGGTCGTGCTGCTCGAAGTACTCGGCGAAATACAGCGGCGAGCCGATCATACCGTTTACGTTCACGAGCCCGTTGAGATCGGCGTCGTGCTTCGCGAGGAGCTCCACCGCGGTCGCATCGGTGTAGTCATACTCATCGCCAAGCACCAGCGTAATCATCACCGGCGAGAGCACTCGACCTTCATACGTGACCGAGGTATTGGGATCGGCGCCGTGCTCGAGCAACAGCCGTAACAGATCATGGTGCACCGATTGATTCTCGATCCCGACGATCAGCGTGATCGCGAGCGGTGTCACGCGCATGGTCCCGGTCTCGAGTACATAATCGGGGTTGGCACCGTGCTCCAAGAGCAGCTCGATAAGCTCGAGATCAAGCTCCCCGCCGGCCAGACCGGCCAAGATCGGCACATGCAGGGCCGAGAGCTGCTGACCAAACCGGTAAAACTCGAGGTTCACCGCCACTCCGGCCTCGAGCAGCATCGCGACGAGATCGAAATCGGGATCGAACGCATCGAGATTGTCAAACCCGATCTCGGGCAACCCAAGCGCGATCGCAAGCGCGTGATACCCCTGCGGGGAGACCGCGTTCACCTCCCCGCCGGTCTCGAGGTAGCGCTGAACCACTCGGTGATCGCGATCGCGGACCGCCTGCAGGAACTCATCCTCGGCATACGCGGGCTCGATCGGCTCGAGCCGCACCGTGATGGCCTCGTTCGGTTCGTGCGGAGGGGCGAGCTCCACGGTTTGCTCGCGGTAGCCGTCGCGCCGCACCCGCAGCCGCACGGTCTCATCCTCGTCGAACAACGAAGTGAAGATCCGGCGCCCAATCGGCTGATCCTCGAGCAGGATATCGGCGTCTTCAGGGACGGTCTCGATGCGGATCTCGGTAAGCGAGGCCGGCTCGGCGCCGGCCTCGAAGCGTACCGGCGTGGCCGAGGCGAGCCGCTCGAGCACCGATTTGTGTCCGGCGTATATGCGCTCAACCGCGGGCATCGCGCGCGAGATGCGGTCGCCGGCGTAATCGAGTAACGTAACGGTACGATCGCGCAGGTCTCGCCGGCTGCGGTCGTCCTCCGCGCCCGCATCGGCCTCGATCCGGTCGATCTCGCCGACAGCATCCCCGAGGACCGCATCACTCTCGCGCAGCGTTTCGGACTCAACGCGCAGCTGATCGTCGCCGGCGAGCTCAACCGAGCGCGCGAGCAGCCGCCGCACCGCGTCGTTCAGCTCGGGATCGCGCACGCGCGCGGCGACACGATGCAGGTCTACACTCGACGGGAACACCGCCACCGAGCCGTCGGTGACCGCAACGGTCGAGAACTCCGCCTCGGCCGATACCAGGAAGCTGGTGCCTGTCGCGATCGCGCTCAGCTGCGGTGCCCGCACGCGAAGCTTATGCGAGTCGTGACTCGCCGCAATACCTGCGGCGGAGCCGTGTATGAGCTCCACCCCGTAGTACTGCTGTTGACGGTCGGCAAACGGCCGGCTCACGCGCAGCTCGGACTCGTCTTGCAGCCACACCACCGCCCGGTCGCCGAAGCGGATCACCGCCCGCGCATTCTCGCCGGTCTGCACAATATCGTCCGGAGCAAGCTGCATCCCGAGCTCGGCCGGCTCGAACTCACCGTGATCGGGCGCTCGCGCCACCCGCACCTCTCCGCCGAGCAGCACCAACTCGAGCTCCGGCATCTCGGCCGCGCGATCGAGG
>PUOW01000226.1 GCA_003552185.1 Spirochaetaceae bacterium | reverse complement strand
GTCGACGAAAACGACGTCGTTATCGACTGCAACACCGAGTTTACGCGACTGTTTCAGTTTGGGTTGGAGGACGCGATCGGCTGCCGGCTCAATAAACTGATTGCTCCGTCGGACCTGCTCGCGGAGGCAAGCGGCCTCTCGGAGCAAGCCTTGTCCGGCAGCAAGGTGTACTGCGAAACGCGGCGGCGACGCAAAGACGGGAGCGAGGTCGAGGTCGCGATTACGGGAGCACCGCGGCTTATAGACGACCAACACTACATCTACGCCATCTACCAAGACATCACCGAGCGCAAACAGACCGAGCTCCACAACAAGCGGCTACTCGAGGAAAAGGATCTGCTCCTGCGCGAGGTGCACCACCGCATAAAGAACAACATGAACACGATCGGAGCGCTGCTGTCGTTGCAGGCCGGATTGGTAACCGCCGAAGCGGCCGAGGCGCTGCAGGATGCCGAAAGCCGGGTTCGCGTGATGCAGTCGGTCTACGACCGGCTCTATCGCTCCTCCGACTTTCGGAGTTTTCCGCTCCGGGATTATCTCGACGACCTGATAGAAGCGGCGCGCACCGCCACGATGAGTGACGAAATCGCGATAGAAAAGGATTACGGCGGCTGCAGCTGCAGCTTCGACACCCAAACCCTGGTGCCGCTCGGCCTAATCGTAAACGAGCTGCTTACCAACGCCTTAAAGCACGCGTTTCCTCAGATCAATACCACCGAACCGGAATCGAGCCACGCCCACGGGAAAGACCGAGCCCGCCCCACCATAACCGTAGCGATCGTTGCCTGCGATGCACCCGCGCGCAATACGGTCCGGATCACGGTGCGAGACAACGGGATCGGGATGAACGACGACGCGCCGCTCGAGCGCCCGAGCGGGTTCGGGCTCACGATCGTGCGTGAACTCACCGACCGAATCGGCGGCGAACTCCAGATCGAGCGTGAAAACGGAACCGCATTTCACCTCGAGGTACCGGCCTCAAGAACCGTTTCATAGGCCGGCAAGAACAGCCCGTGGCACCTCTCCGCGCGAAACTCCGGACAGCGGACGCCGCCCCCCGCCGAGCCGTTTGCCGCCGGAGTCCGCTTGTAGGCAAGACGCCGTTCAGTTAGCATGCCGTGATGACTCAGCCGCGCGAAGTCCGGCCCGATCCCGTAGCCCAAACTCATCTCCCACGTGGTGTGGTGTTCATTGTCGCGGTCTCCGCGGTCGTGATGAGCCTTCCAGGCCAAACCGCGGGAATCAGCGCGTTCACCGACTTCCTGATCGAAGCACTTGAGATAACACGAGCGCAACTCAGCATCGCGTACCTGTTCGGGACTATCGGAAGTGCCTTCGTGCTCACACCGGCCGGGCGGGCATACGACAGGCTGGGTTCTCGTGTAACAGGGACGGCGGCGGCGGCTGCGCTGGGGCTGAGCCTCTTAGCGCTGACGCTCACACCCCGCGTTGTCGATGGAGCCGTTTCGGTCGGGATCTCACGCTCCGCCGCTGCGCTCACCACGATCTCGATCGGTTTCTTTTTGGTACGTTTCTTCGGGCAGGGCATGATGCAACTCGTGGGCCGCACCATGATTATGAAATGGTTCGACGACAAACGCGGCCTTGCAAACGCGGTGCTCAGTAGCGTGATGCCGCTTGCGTTTGGAGCGGCGCCCACCATGCTGAACCTGCTGATCGCGGCGCACGGTTGGCAAGGAGCGTGGCTGATTCTCGCGGTCGTTTTGCTGCCGGGGTTCACCGTATTAGCGGCGCTCACCTTCGCCGACCCTCCGCAGGGATTCTACGAAGACCGAAAGGGCACCGGAGGCACAGCTCATCCACCGCGTTTCCTGAAGACGCCGGCCGCAACGGCACGTCGGCTCGGCTTTCGGCGCACCGGCGAGCCGATGCGACCTGCACAAGACGCCACGCTCGAGCAGGCGCGCCGTACACTCGCGTTTTGGATTTTCATCGCGGTAACCACGATGAGTTCCTCGTTGCTGACCGGGTTCACGTTTCACGTGGTGGCAATACTCGGCGAAACCGGCGTCGGCCGCGAGGCGGCACTTGCCATACTGTTTCCGAGCGCGGTGGTCTCGGTCATGATCACCCCAATCGCGAGCGTTATAAGCGATTACTCGCGCCTGAAATACTTCGCCATTATGCACGGCATCTCGCTCGGCTTCGTACTGCTCAGCCTTCCGCTACTGCAGTACAGCCGGCTCGCGTACCTCGGGATCGTGCTGTTCAAAGGCCTCGCCACCGCTATGTTCGGGATTAACCAGGCGGTTGTGTGGCCGCGCTTCTTCGGCTTAACACACCTCGGAACCATTACCGGATTCGCGACCGCGTGGCTCGTCGGCGGCAGCGCGGTTGGGCCGTACCTCTACAGTCTCTCATTCGAGCTCACCGGAAGCTTTCTTCCGGTGAGTTACCTTTTTGGCCCGCTGTGTATTCTGGTCGGCTTGATGGGGTTTTACGCCGACAACCCGAACCGGTGAAGCCTCACAAACCGCCCGACCTGCGAGGCTATCGTACGCCGGGCGGTGCGCTTCCGCAAGCGCCGTCGGCCCGCCCGCCGGCTGAGCCGTGGCGGTGCGACAGTGAGCGCGGCCGGCTGCAGAGGTTCGGTTACTCGCGTTCCTTCGGGACGAGGCAGATGAACTGCAACGCTTCGTCGGTCGATGGGTTGCGGAACTGATGCTTCTCGTCGGGAAGAATCAAGGCGAAGTCACCGGCTCGGATCGGGCGCTCCTCGCCGCTTTCGGTTCGTATCACACCCTCACCCGCCAGCACGTAGTTCTCGTGCTCCCATGGATGCGAGTGGTACGGCGTGTGGCCACCCGGCTCAACAGTGAACACGCGCATCGAGAAGTTGGGTGCACCGTCGGCGACGCCGATTGGGGTTTGCTTAAACGTTGAGGTGACCCCCTCCCCCGCCATCTCGGTTTTCGGCACCTGATCCAGCGTTGTGATCTTCATGACTCATCCTCCTGCTTGCAAGTAATTCCGTCCGGCCCCTCGTTCTCGTCGGTT
>PUOW01000144.1 GCA_003552185.1 Spirochaetaceae bacterium | reverse complement strand
CGGGGTCGAGTACCCAATACTCCTCAACGCCGTGCTGCTCGTACTCGGCGAACTTTGGGCCCACATCGCGATCGGCGGTTCGCGGACTGAGCGCCTCAACCACCAGGTCCGGCGCCCCTTCGATGTGGGTGGATTTCACCGCCTCGAGGCGCGAAGCACGATAGAACGCGAGGTCGGGCATAAACACATTCCTGGTGCTCAGCCGCACCGCCACCACCTCGCGGTACAGCCGGCCTAAGCTGTGTCGGTCGATGTAGTATCGCATCAGCGCGTCAAGAAAGTTGAGCAGGTCGGCGTGCCGGGTGGATACCGGTGAGTGCATGAAAACCTCCCCGTCGATGAGGTCGGCGTGCTTTCCCGGCTCGAGCCGGTCGAGGAAATCTCGCGCGGTGAGGAGCTCTCGTTCGGTGGTGCTGGATACCGAGATTTTGGTCGCCATGGTATCTGTAGTATAAGCCGCCAGATTGCTGCGAGCAAGCACGGCACGGGGTGGGGGGGGTGCGGCCAGGGTGTGGCCACGGGCCCGGCCTTACGTTCGTGTGAAACCCCGCCACGTGTTACGCTATACTCTAGAGAGGTGAAGATCGCTGACGATACTCCGACAGAGACAAACGGTGAAGTAACTCGTCTAAGGGAAGAAAACGCACGGCTGCGAGCGCTACTCGCGCGGCACGGCATCGAAACCGAAGACGCCACCCAACCTTCAGCCGGCACGGAGGCGCCACCTGCGAAATCTGGCCGGCTGTCGGCTGACGATAAAGTCCGGCTTTTTCGGCGACTCTTTATTGGGCGTGAAGACGTTTTTGCCCGCCGATACGAATCAAAAAGCGGTCGCGCCGGTTATACACCGGCTTGCGCCAACGAGTGGCGCAGCGGTGTGTGTCGAAAACCTCGTGTTAAGTGTGCGCAGTGCGAGCATCGACAATTCCTTGAGGTCACCGATCGCGTAATCTACGATCACCTTCTCGGCAAGCATACCGTGGGGGTCTATCCTCTGCTGCCCGACGACACGTGTCGTTTTCTGGCGGTAGATTTCGACGGTGAGCAGTGGAAAGACGATGTGGTGGCTTTTTCACACAGTTGCACCGAAGCCGACGTTCCGGTGGCAATCGAGATCTCACGTTCCGGCGACGGTGCCCACGTGTGGCTCTTTTTTTCCGAGGCAGTGCCGGCCTACGAGGCCCGTCAACTCGGTAGCGCCTTGATCAGTGATACCTGTGAACGAACGCGCCAACTATCCCTTAACAGTTACGATCGCTTGCTTCCGAACCAGGATACCGCTCCCAAAGGGGGCTTTGGCAATCTGATCGCTTTGCCCCTGCAGCGGGCACCGCGTAGCAAAGGTCACAGTGTTTTCGTCGATACTACACTGACTCCGTTCGAGGATCAGTGGGAGTTTCTTTCTTCGCTCCGAGCCCTGTCGGCACGGGAGCTGAGCGAGGTGCTGGAGCGGTTGACCGGTGTCGGGCACCCGGTTGATGTGCCCACGGCCGAACACGATTATGACGACGAGGCCGTTGCGGCTGAACCCTGGCGGCACCGCTACGTTGCTCCACGAACGCTCGCCGGCCCGCTTCCCGAAGCACTATCGGTAGTACTGGCCGACCGCCTCTACATCGAGCATGCTCGGCTTCCGCAGCCCCTTGTCAACCGAATTCTGCGTCTCGCCGCGTTTCAGAATCCGGAGTTCTATCGAGCTCAGAAATTGCGACTATCGGTTTGGAACAAGCCACGGATCATCTTCTGTAGCGAGATGCTCCCTCGTCATCTCGTTTTACCCCGTGGGTGTCTTTTGTCACTCATGGAACTCTGTAATAGTCACGATATACATCTTGAGATTCGAGATCAGCGTCCGGCGGAGCAAGCGATCGAATGTACGTTTCTAGGTACGCTCCGTGAAGACCAAGTAACCGCACGAGATGCAATGCTGCGTCATGAAATAGGTGTTCTCAATGCCCCGACCGCCTTCGGGAAAACCGTAACGGCGGCAGCTGTCATTGCGATGCGCCGAGTCACAACCCTTGTCCTGGTCCACCGTGTCGAGCTCCTGCATCAATGGAAGGAGCGCCTTCACGCATTTCTTGAACTGAACGGGGCACCGATTGGAACGATCGGTGACGGTAAGCTCACTCCAGGCGGAGCGGTCGACGTCGCCGTCCTCCAATCGCTTATCAAACGCGACGATGTCGCTGAGCTGCTTGACCGGTACAGCCAGATCATAATCGACGAGTGTCACCACATTCCGGCGTTCTCCTTTGAATCGGTAGTGAAGAAGGTGAACTGCCGCTACGTTCTCGGCCTTTCGGCTACACCGGTGCGTCGCGACGGCCATCATCCAATCGTCTTTATGCAGTGTGGCCCAATTCGACACAGTGCGGCATCCACGCTAAAGATCTCCAGGCGACTAACCGTGCATCCGCGAACTTTTCCCGTGTCCGATCTGCCTAACGAAACCACGGTGCAGTCGGTGTTTCGCACGCTTGCCGAAAGCGAAGCACGGAATCGGGCGATCACCGAAGACGCGATTGCTGCGTATCGCAGTGGTAGGAAAGTCTTGCTGCTCACCGAGCGCACAGGGCATGTGACCACACTGCACAACCTGATAAGCGGGGAGCTGCCAAACTGCTTCGCACTCCATGGACAACTCTCAAAGAAGCGCCGGCGTACGAGTATGAGCGAGATCGAAGCACTGGATGTCGCCGAGCCAAGGATCATCATCGCCACCGGTAGACTGATAGGCGAAGGCTTCGATCACGCTCCGCTGGATACCCTGATTCTCGCGATGCCGGTGTCTTGGCGTGGGACACTACAGCAGTATGCGGGGCGACTTCATCGCGACTGCGCATGGAAAGGCAATGTCGAGATTATCGATTACGTAGACCGAGGCCATCCGCTGCTCGAACGCATGTGGAACAAACGCGTTCGCGGATATCGCTCGATGGGTTACGAGATTGTGGAGTAGGGGCGTCACTGCGCCGCGTGCCACGGATACACTGTTCGCAGGTCTAAGGCGCACCT
>PUOW01000232.1 GCA_003552185.1 Spirochaetaceae bacterium | reverse complement strand
CGGCGCGGCCGTGGTTCATGCTCGGAGCGGTGCTGCTGATGGCGGTTATGACGACGATTGGGCTGCCCGGAAGTGTCTGTCTCTGGTTGGTCGCCCCGTTTCATCCGCCATGGCTCGCCACAATCCTGCTTACGATCGGCGGGGTAGGAGGAGCCGCGGGCGCCTATTCGTTCAGCTCATGGCTGCGCTCCGGATGGAACCCGGGGCGCGTGGGCCGTAAGGTCATGCGGCTGCTCTCGCGGCAGAGCGATATGCTGACGCAGATTGCTCTTCGGGTGCTTCCGGGGTTTCCACATCAGATCGTGAACTTCGGCGCCGGAGTGCTGCGCCTCTCGCGGCGGCGTTTTTTGCTCGCGGCGACGATCGGGCTTATCATGAAGTGGATGGTATACGCCTCGGCGGTGTACGGCGTCACCGAGGCCGTGAGCGCAGGGAAGGTTCTGCACCCCGGGGTACTGCTGCCGCTCGCCGCGCTTACCGCGCTGCTGCTCACCGGAGCGCTGGTGCGCCGCCGGCTCGCCACCCGCTGAACGCCGGTTCCGGCGCCGCCGGCGAGCTGCCCGGCTGCACGCCTGGCCCCGGCGGCCCGTGCCGGCCCCCAGCGCGCCTGCCCTCGGCTCCGCCGCCGCTTCCCGCCACCCGTGCCCCGGCCGCGCCCGTGCAGGCCCGCTGCTGCAGGCCCCGGCGGCCGGGGTCCGGCAGGGTGCTATGCAGTTTGCATGGCGCCGCTATGCACAACGCACAACTATGCAGTCTGCATGGGCGGGCCTTCGCGTTTCGGGCGCCGACGGGGGCTCTCGGTTCCGCTCGGCTGCTTACTCGTTCAATTGCAACAAGTTGTAACTTTGCCGACCGCCGCGTTGTAGCGCTTGGTGGCACGGCGCTTGCAGGTAAGTTTAGAGAGACACGACATGGGAGTTACAACGATGGACGGCGGAGGTACGGCAACGGTTGGTGAGATCACAAGCAAGGTGCTCGCGGCGCAACGCGATTTACTCGAACGGTTCGAGCTCGACCGCAGCGAGCGCGCCTATCTCGCGGGCACGGGCCCGACCCAGGGCTCAACGCGCAGCGGAGACGCGGTTTCACCCATGCAGTCACAGTTCCGGGCGGATCTCACCGAGGTGTTTGAACGCGTGGGCACCGCCGCGGAGGCCGGCCGCGTATACGTCTTCGTGATTCACGCCGGCGCGGACGGTTCGGTGCTCGCGAGTCAACGCTACGAATGGGCCGCCGACGGAGTAGAGCCGCAGATCGAGAATCCCGATCTGCAAGCGATCCCGCTGCGTGCGGCAGGATACGCGCGCTGGCTCGATGCGTTTCTCGCGTATCGCCCGATATACGGGCCGATATCGGGCTTTCCCGAGTCCGAGCGCCGTACGCTCGACGATCAAGGCATACTGTCGCTTTTGATTCTACCGATCTTCGTCGCCGGTGAGCTGTGGGGTTTTGTTGGGTTTGACGACTGCGAGCGCGAGCGTGTCTGGACCGCCGGCGAGCTCAGCCTGCTGTTCAGCCTTGCGATTACGCTCGGTCACGTGTTCTCAGGAGCAGACCGAAACGAGGCCGACGGCGCGATCGTGGCGTCGCTGAGCGTGGTTACCGGGATGCTCAATGTCGATACCGCGACGCTGACCAAGACACCGGTGTCTTCCCTGGTTGAGCGCACGCACGCTCGGCTCGGGGTCTTGGTGGAGGCTCATCGCTTCTTCGCAAACCGCCGCACTCGTGGGACGGTATCGCTCATCGCACTGCTCGACGCGATCTGCCCGTTTCTCAGCGAGATCATAAGCGACGAGATCGGTGGAGAGTGTCGGGTTGGGATCGCCACGCAAACGCTTCAACCCTCGACGCGCCGAGGGGCACAGCGGTTCTTGAGCGAGCCTCGGCGCACAAGCGCGCACCGCACGGTGTTGGGGGTAGCGGCGGCGCTCAGCATAACGCTGATTGTCGCCGAGGTGCTCGCCGCGTTTCGATTCGAGCCCTCCGACGACGCCGCCGGCTGTGGCGAGGGGTGCTGCTCCACCGCACGTGTCGTGATTAAGGTGGCGAAACTCGACCCGGCGCAACGCTCGATCGAGCTGAGCATTACCGCGTGCGACGATCGCGATCGCCCGGTCGCGTGTACAACCAAGCTCGACGGAACAGCCCACCTGCTGGTACGGCGACTTTCGCACGCGATTCACGCTACGCAGCGCTTCGGCCCGGAATACGGGACCGCTCTGCGCCTGGTTGTGCCGCTCGCCTGACCTCCCGGCGGGAGCATGTGGCTCCTACAAATAGCTTTTTTTCATGTTTTGGGGGCTTTCCCGAGCGCCGAAATTGTCTCATAATGGCAGAAAGCCTTGCGCACCGATCCGGGAGGAGGAGTCGTGGCGGAGCCACAACGCACGCTGTTACTGGTGGAAGACGAAGCGCTCGTCGCGATGGTTGAGAAGCGCCAACTGCAGGCCGCCGGTTACGAGGTCGTGCATGTCGCTACCGGTGAGCAGGCCGTTACGGAGTGCTGCGCCGAGGGTTCGTCGATCGATCTCGTCTTGATGGATATCGATCTCGGCGAAGGAATAGACGGCCCCGAAGCCGCTCGGCGTATCCTTGCCCGGCGCGAGCTGCCATTGGTGTTTCTCTCGTCGCACACCGAGAAAGAAGTCGTCGAGAAAACCGAGGAGATCACGTCCTACGGCTATATCGTGAAGAACTCCGGTGAGGTGGTGCTGCTCGCATCCGTAAAGATGGCGTTTCGCCTGTTCGACGCTAAGCGCGAAGTTAATCAGCAACGAATGCGAGCCGAAGCCGGCAACGAAGAGTTGCGCGTAACCAACGAGGAACTACAGGTCTCGCAAAGCCGGCTCATCGGTCGCGAGCGCGCCTTGGCAGCAAGCGAGCGGCGTTTTCGCTCGATTGTTGAAGGTGCTCCGGAGCCGATCTTCATCCAGACCGAGCAAACCTTCGCGTTTCTCAACCCCGCCGCGCTTTCGATGTTCGGCGCCGAGAGCGAAGCCGAGCTCCTCGGCCGCCCGGTGCTCGAGCGCGTGCACCCAAACTGGCGCGAGCTCGGCCGAGAGCGCATGCGTCGGCTCAACGATGCGCAGGAAGCGGTGCGAAGCCCGGTAGAACAGAAATGGCTTCGGCTCAACGGCGAGGAGATCTGGGTAGAGACCGTCGGCGAGCCGATAGAGTACGAGGGGCGCAATGGCGCGCTCGTGTTTGTGCGTGAGGTTACCGAGCGTCATCGACACCGCGAAGCGCTGCGCGCATGGCACGAGCTCATGGAGTACGTGATTCATCACGACCCCAACGCCATCGCGGTGCTCGACAGAGATCTGCATTTTCGCTACGTGAGCAAACGGTTTGTGGAAGATTACGGGGTAGCGGGCGAGGAGGTAATCGGGCGGCATCACTACGATGTGTTCCCCGAGATACCGGAGCGTTGGCGCGAGGTGCATCGCCGCGCGCTCGCCGGGGAGGTGTTGAGCTCCGAGCTCGACAGCTTCCCGCGGCCCGACGGAAGCACGGATTACACCCGCTGGGAGTGCCGCCCCTGGTACCAAGCCGACGGGGAGGTGGGAGGCATCATACTCTACACCGAGGTGATTACCGAGCGCCGGAATGCGCTGGTCGCGCAACAGGAGAACGAGCTGTTTCTGCATCACATCCTGGACGCGGTTCAGGACGGCATCAGTGTGCTGAATCCCGACCTCACGATTCGCCATGTTAATCGCGCGATGGAGGTGTGGTATCAGGACGCTCACCCGCTGATCGGCAAGCGCTGTTACGAGGCGTATCATCACAACCTCAGCGAGCCGTGCAGAGACTGCCCCACGCTCCGCAGCTTTCGGTCCGGCGATGTCGAGAGCCTCGAGGTGCCGGGGTTGCCGGGGTCGGAGGTGGAGTGGGTCGAGGTGTACGCCTATCCTATGCGCGAAGCCGAAACCGGCGAGATCACCGCCGTCATCGAGTTTGTGCGCGATATCACCGCGCGGAAACGCGCCGAGCGCGAGCTGCAAAGCCGGAATGTGCTGCTACGCAGCATCATTGACGGTACCTCGGATCTCATTTTCGTGAAGGACCACGAGCTTCGGCTGATTGAGTGCAACAAGGCCTACGCCGCGGTGCTCGGGCGTGCGCCGGAAGAGCTGCGAGGCAAGACCGAGGTGGAGATCGGGTTCCCGCAGGAGTATATCTACGGCGACCCCGAGCAAGGCCTGCCGGGTGTGGCGCAACACGACCGCGCCGCGCTTGCAGGCGAAGAGGTCCGCGTACCGCTTGAGCGCATCGCGGTGGGCGGCGAGGAGCGGCTGTACAATACGCTTAAGTATCCGTTGCGGCAGGATGACGGGCGCGTGTTTGGGGTGATCGGCGTGGCGCGCGATGTCACCGCGGACCAACACAGCAGACAGGCGCTGGAAACCGCACTACAAGAAAACGAAACGCTGATGCGCGAGCTACAGCATCGCGTGAAGAACAACCTCAATGTTGTCTCGGGTCTACTCGCGATGGAGATAGACCGGCTTCCCGACGAGCAATCCCGGCAAGTATTCGCCGACGCGCAGCTTCGCATACAGGCGATGTCGACAATCTACGATATGCTGCACCGCACCTCGAGCGCAACGCATCTCGACCTCGGTGAGTACCTTGAGACCGTCGCTCACAAGGTGTTTCGCACCTACCGCTCGCCCTCGAAGCCGGTTGAGCTCGTCACCGATATCGCCTCGGTCTCGAGCGATACGCGCAAGGCCGTCCCGATCGGGCTTATTCTCAACGAGCTCATCACCAACGCGCTCAAGTATGCCTACCCCAACGGCTCCGATGCAAACGACAATTACCGCGGCGGCGCTGCGCCCGGCGCGCCTGCCGCGCCCGCTGCGCCCGAAGCCGCCGCCACACCCGGCGACGCTGCTGCCCCAGGTGTGCCCGCTGCGCCCGAAGCCGCCGCTCCCGGCGCTCCCGGCGCCGCCACACACGGCGATGCTGCCGCTCCCAGCGCTCCCGGCGGCGATCAAATCATCACTGTGGAGCTCACTCGCGCAGGGGCAAAGACCGTGCTGGCGGTTGCGGATCGAGGCGTCGGTCTTCCGCCCGAGTTCAGTCTCGAGCGCGTTGAGTCTACCGGCTTCACGTTAGTGAGAACCCTCGCCGAGCAACTCGGCGCCGAACTTCAGGTATATGGCGACGACGGTACGCGCGTTGAGGTGAGTTTCGGCGCGTGAGTTTCGGCGGGGCCTGCATCGGTTGGGCACATCAGTTGAGGGAGAACACCACGCCGCCCGACACTACGGGGTATAGCGCCTTGAATCGAATCGCGACGCGTTCGGAGATCTCGGTGTCGATTCCGACGACCGGGAGGGCCACAAACGCCGGTACCTCAACCTCAACGCCGTCGGGGTCGGGCTCGCTGTGATGATAGCCCCATATCACCCCGAGTGCGGCAAACGGCCGGACGCGACGTTTGGGTAGCGCTCTGTACCCGAGTGCCGCGTACGCCGAGAAGGTGCGTACGCTGTTGCGATAGCCACCGAGCGCGCCGATGAACCGTTCTCCGGCCTCGAGGGTTAGGCCCGGCGTGATATTCGTGAACTCGTAGTTCGAATTGTCGAAATGATAGCTGCCGGCCTGTAGGTAGAGGCGCACCGGAATGGGCTGGTGCCGGTCGTCGGAGTGTTCGGCGACCGCCGGCGCGGTAATCGTGATTCCGATAATCAAGACCAGGAAAGCGAGCCGGAGGGATTTCGGATGAAGCAACGCGTCGGCAAACACCGCCGCCATAATACCACGTCTCCGCCGCTTTGTCGCGTGCAGCCGCCGGGGCCCCCGAGCCGTTGCGACCCCGGGCCGCTGAGCCGCCGGACCGTCCGGGGCGGCCGGGTCGGTCAAATCACCGCCACGGCGGAAGCTCGTGGAGAAAGCACTGAAACTCGACACGCCTGTTGTCGGGGTCGAGCGCAAAGAAGTTGTAGATGTGATAACGGTCATTGACGCGCGGCGCGGTGGTGGCCTCATGCGTGAACTCGTGATACATTCGATCCACTTCCTCGACCGAAGAGTAGAAAAACGTCAGCAGGGCGTCGCGGTCCGGCACCTCATCGTGCTTGAACCCAATCAGCATATTCTCGTGCCGCAGTATGTGAATATCGGGCTGCTCGAGCCAGAGCCTCATCCCAACCCGTGTGCGGTAAAACTCCACGATGCGCGCGAGGTCTAAAGTGCGGACAAACACGATACCTGCCATAGCGTACTCCTATCGGCGTCGCGCGACACCATCGTGAGCTCCCCCGCGCTCTCCACAGCGAACTGCGGAAACTGCGCGCGGATTCGCCGGTGCACCCCGGGGTTGTCTTCCACAAAATACACGAACTGCTGATCCAAAAATGGGAGCACCGCGTGCATGGTATTGAGAACGGCCCTGTTTGAGTGGTGTCCGTCGTCGATACAAACCTGCACCGTGTCGTGCCCTATGATCTCGGCGATATCGTAGCGCTCCGGCTCGAGCTGGTCAAAGAGGTAGACCTCGGGCTGATTGCGGCGAAACGCGCCGAGCGAGTGCAAGCGGTTTACGTTTGCGTAGTACGGATCGAGGTCGATGTCGAGGCCCACCACACGTGCGTCAGGGAACAGGTCGCACCAGATCGCGAGACCGGTACCGTGGAGCACACCGATTTCCAGCACGGTTGTGCGCCGCCGGCACCCCCCGGCAGGCTCAGCTCGGCTCGGCCCGCGCGTGGGTTCTCGCGCGAGCTCTCGGGCCGTGTGTTCGGGCACAAAAGGCCGCAGCCGGCGCGCGTAGGCCGGGGCGTAGGCATGGCGGAGCATGCGGTCGCCCCCGGCCATGGTAGCGCGCCTAAGCGCCGCGGTGCTTTTGGGGTCGCACCGGCCGGTACGGCGAACCGGCACCCCCTCCACGTACCCGCCGTACGTCGCCTCGGTGCTGATCAGCCAACCCGCGGTGCCGCGGGAGCGTAGCGCGCGGGTGAGCCTATAGTAGCGCTCCCGTACGGGATAACTGCGCCGTTTTGCAGCGCGCGCACCGCGCGCGATGCGCGCTCTGAGCGTGGGGCGTCTCTGCGGTTTGCGCTCAGTGAGCTTCCGAATCTTTACAGAACTTGGACGTATGTTCGACATGGAATCAAACCTTCTCTAGTATCCTTTTGATAAAGCTTAAGAGCAAGAGGTGCTCTTGAGAAGGAGGATGAAAGATATGAAGAAGCTTATTACCCTGGGTTTTATTGTGTCGTCGCCGGCGCTGATCTTCGCTGCCTGTGAACCGGTGGACGAAGAGATGCTTGAAGAGGATCCCATGATGGAAGAGGAGATGGAAAACGACATGATGGATGATCCGATGGAGGGCGATGACGAGGCATTCTAACGCGCTCTCACCTACAGCTAAACCTCGGCGCGGCCCCACAGCGGGCCGCGCGCTTTCTTGACGCGGTCGGCCGAGATTGACAATCGCGGTACATACCGGTACCAAGAAACACATGTTTCAGCCGAAAAGCCTGACCGCCCTTCACGGCTATACACGTCGACAACTCGGCCGTGATGTGACCTCCGGTGTCATTGTCGGCGTTATCGCGGTTCCGCTTTCCATTGCGGTCGCCGTGGCGTCGGGAGTCTCACCGCAGCAGGGGCTTACAACCGCCATTATCGCCGGTGTCGTTGTCGCGCTCTTCGGTGGAAGCCGGGTGCAGGTCAGCGGACCGACGGGAACCTTCATCGTCATTTCGTATGCGATCGCCGCGCAGTACGGCTACGACGGTCTTGCGCTCGCAACCATTATGGCCGCGCTCATGCTCGTCGTGATGGGTGTTGCCGGGTTGGGAAAGGTCATACAGTTCATTCCCTATCCCATTGTTGTGGGGTTCACCTCCGGAATCGCCACAGTCATTCTGATCTCGCAGTTCGGCGATCTCGTCGGCATGTCGCTTCCCGACGCTCCTCCGGGTGCCGTTGAGCGAATCGCGAGATACGTTCAGGAGCTGCCTCGCATACGCCCGCTCGATACGTTGGTTGCGGCGGTTACCATTGCGGTAACCGCCGGGTGGAAGCACGTTTCAAGACGAGTTCCCGGCGCACTTGTTGCGATTCTTGTGGTCACCGTTCCGGTTGCTCTCTTCGAGCTGCCGGTTGTAACGATCGGATCCCGTTTCGGTGCGTTGCCGCGCACGCTCGAATGGTACGGGCTTCCCGATGCAAGCTTGCCGCTCATTCAGGAGCTTGCGGTCCCCGCGTTCACCATTGCATTGCTCTGTGCGATCGAAAGCCTCTTCACCGCGCTGGTGACCGACGGCATGGTCGGCGACCGCCACGAATCCGACACCGAGCTCATCGCCGAGGGTGGGGCCAATCTGCTCGCTGCGCTGTTCGGCGGGATCCCCGCGTCCGGGGCGATTGCGCGAACCGCGACCAACGCGAAGAACGGCGGGCGTACGCCGGTCGCGGCTATAACCGGGGCAGTGTTCGTATTTGTAATCCTGGCCGCACTCGGTCCCCTCGCGTCGTTTATTCCACTGGCCGCGCTCGCCGGCGTACTTACGGTGGTGGCCTGGAATATGGGCGAGTGGAGAACACTCGCAGCACTCGCCCGAGGACCCAAAAGTGACATGACCGTGCTGATGGTCACGTACGCACTGACTGTACTCATTGACCTTGCGGTTGCCATACAGGTCGGCATGGTTCTCGCGGCATTGCTATTCATGCGCCGAATGAGCGTCGTTTCGGATGTAACCGTGCATACCGGTTCGCACGACGGAGCTGCCGCCGGCCTGACCGAGACCGACAGCTCCGACGAAGAGGTCTCGGCGGTGGAGCACCAGATTCCGGAGGATGTTGAAATCTATGAAATCGATGGGGCCCTCTTTTTCGGGGTTGCGGAGAAGTTCCGTAACACGATGCTCCTCATAGAGCGGCGTCCGCGGGTGCGTATTGTTCGCATGCGCAACGTCACCGCGATCGACCTCACCGGCTTGCGCCTGCTCGAAGACCTGGTGAACGACAGCCGGCATCATGGCAATCACTTCGTTCTGTCCGGCCTGAAAGCCCAACCCGAACGCGCGCTTCGCAAGGCGGGCCTCTACAACGCGATCGGTGAGGAGAACATCACACGAACCCTCCGGGAAGCTCTCGCTCGTGCTGAGCAGCTGAAACAGGAATAGCGAGGGCGATCGATCGCTCAGGACGGCTTCACTTCGCCGGAATGTTCGGTGCCGGAGGGCGCCTTTGCGGCGTAGTGGACGCTAAGCGCTTGTAAGGCGCTACGCGCGGTCGATCTCAAACGTTATCACGTAATTTGTGCCGTGGTCTTGGTGGATGTGCAAGCTCCCCTGCAGCTGCTCGACAAGGAGCTTGATGAGTTGCATGCCGAACCCGGCCGAGTCGGCGGCCGCCGCCTCATCCAAAAACCCGACTCCGTTGTCGGAGTGCGTGATCGTGACGGTTGTGCCGTTGCAGCGGGCGCATACGCGGATAGCGGGTGCGTCCGGCTGCGGCTGCTCGGCGGGTGCGCGCTCGGCGGGGCTGGTGGCAAGCCGCGACGGAAAGGCGTGCTTCATGGAGTTGGTGACGAGCTCGCTCATGATGATTCCAACTACAGCGAGCTGCTTGGCGGTGAGGGTGAAGTCTTCAACATCGATCTCGGTTTGTACCGGTGATTGCGAACCGAACACCGTCACGATCTCGCGCACCAGCGGCGGTAGGTAGCCCGCGATACTCATTGCTTCATACCGCTCAGAGCGGTAGAGCTTATCGTACAGCACCACCATGCTCTGCGCGCGCCCGGCGGCCTCCTGCAGCACCCGAGCGCTACGTTCGTCGGGCTCCTCATCCGCCTGGAGCCGAAGCATCGAGGCTATCGCGCTCATGTTGTTCTTGAGCCGATGATGTGTTTCTTTTAGAAGCAGTAGCTTCTCGTTGAGCGACTGCGCGAGCCGAGCCTCGCTTTCGCGCAACGCATTCTCGGCGCGCTTGCGATCGGTGATGTTCTGATATATCGCGTAAACGTGCTGCTCCCGGTTCAGGTCGAGCGGGCCGCCGGTGACCGCAACCTCGATTCTGGTGCCGTCCTTGCGGATGCGCTCGGTCTCGCAATATACCGGTCCGCCGGCCAATGCGTGCTTCGAAAAACTCGACGCATCCGGCTGCAGCTCCTCCGGCACGATCAACTCGTTTAAGGGCCGGCCGCACGCCTCCTCGCGTGTGTAGCCGTACAGCTCGCAGAACCGGCTGTTGCAGTCCACAATGCGATCCTCGCGGTTGAGCACTGCGGTTGCAAGCGGCGCGCCGTGAAACAAGCGCTCGAATCGCTCTTTTTCGGCGCGAACCAAGGTTTCCTGCCGTTTGCGCTCGGTGACGTCAACTACGCTTGCGAGCACGCGGGAGAAGCTCTCTTCGTGTCCCGGAGCAACCGTCCATTGAAACTCAATATCGAGCCGCTTGCCGATGCTGGTTAGATGGTAATCCTCGGTTGTGAACGCGGTTTGTCCCGACGCTATCGAGAGTATCGCGTCCTTGAAGGTTTCGTACGACCGCTCGCTCAGCACGCGTGGGAGATCATCGATGAGGTCAGCCTTGTTTTGGACTTCGTAGAGCCGCAGCGCGGCGGGGTTCACATCGAGCACTTCTATCAGCTCGATGAGTTCGCGCACCCTGCGAGGGTCGGCATCGAGATAGGCCTGCAGATCAGGGTGCTCTTCCTTGAGCTCATCGAGCCTACGCCTTAAGCGTGAGAAATCCTCTTCCCACAGCGCAACCGGCGAAGCCTCGAACAAAGTGCGGTATTTCTGTTCGCTGTAACGCAGGAGCTCCTCGGCCTGCCGACGCTCGCTGCCGAGGAACAGCTGACCGATCAAAGCCGAGATCGTCTCAACGAAGGCCGGCTCGTCGGGATGCCACCGACGCCGAGGCCCAACGTGTTCGCAGCACACGAGCCCCACCAGGCGTCCGGTTACAACTATGCCGGCTTCAAGCATCGAGCTTACCCCGAGCGGCACGAGATGGGCTTCCAAAAGCTCGGTGGTACGAGGATCCTCCAAGGCGTTCTCGGCGTAGATGCGCTGCTCGGTTTGAAGCGTCGCGAAATACTGCGGAAACTCGGCTGCGGTGCGGACCGAAGCGGTTTCGTGCGTTTCTCGTACGGAGTTGTACGCCACCTCGCAGGTAAGCTCGAGGCCGTCGTTTGAAAGCGTCCAGACGCTGGTTCGTGCAACATCGATGGTGGAGGAAACGAGTTTCGTTATGCGTTTAAGCGCTTCCGGGATTGCTCCCTCCACGATACTGGGGTCGAGCATAAGCTCAGCGAGCGCGTTGCGCTGCCGCTCGGCGCGCTGCTCGCTGCCGCTGAGCAGCATGGAGTTTCTGCGAAGCTCTATTTGCGACGTCTCCAGCTGTTTGTTGATGGTGCGAAGCCGTTTGTTGGCCGAGGCGAGCTCGGTGCTGCGGAGCTCAATGCTGCGGTTGGCCTCAAACAAGCGAAACGCCATCTGGATCGAGACGCGTAGCACCGTCTCACCGCTGTTCTTCACGACGTATCCATACGAGGTGATCTTCTCGGTCTTCTCGACGATCTCGCGCTCGGTATGCGACGAGAGAAACACGATCGGGATCTCGCGCATCGTGAGGATAGCCTGTGCCGCCTCGGTACCGTCCATACCGGGGCCAAGGTCTATATCCATCAAAATGAGATCTATTTCCGAGTTGGAGGCGACGGCATCTATGGCGGCCCGTCCGGTATCGGCGGTGAGCACCGAGTAGCCGAAGCGCTCGATCTGCTTGCGCTCGGCGAGCGCGACGAGTGCTTCGTCCTCTACGAGAAGAATGGTTTTTCCGCCGGCGGTGGACATTACCTCATTATCAGCCGCCGGACCTGGTGAGTCAATGCAAACGTTACCCGGCGCGGCCGGCGCCCGGCGCCCGGCGTCCGGCGTCCGGTAGCGAGCGCGCGCCCCGATGGTGTAGAATCGCGGTGCGCGCCCCCGGTGGGCTTGCGGCGGCGGGCGTAATCATCTGCAGCGAGGAGCAAAGCCATGAGCGTACATATCGGCGCTGAGCGCGGCGAGATAGCCGAGACGGTACTTCTGCCGGGCGATCCGAGGCGTGCCCGGTTTGTCGCCGAGGAGTATCTTGAAGGGGCCGTACTGTTCAACGAGGTGCGCGGCATGCTCGGGTATACCGGATCTTGGCGGGGGAGCCGCGTTTCGGTGATGGGTACCGGAATGGGAATGCCGTCGCACAGCATCTACGTGCACGAGCTCATCCACGAGTTCGGCGCGAAGCGGCTGATTCGCATCGGCTCCTGCGGCGCGATGCAGCCCGAGCTGCAACTGCACGACCTGATTCTCGCGATGAGCGCCTGTTTCGACTCAAGCCTCAACACCCTGCGGTTTCAGGGGATGGGCTTTGCGCCGACCGCCGAGTACGGGCTACTCTCGGCGGCACACGCCGCGGCCGCCGAGCGCGGGATTGCGGCCCGCGTCGGGAGCATCCTGTCGTCCGATGAGTTCTACAACGAAGACCCCGAGGCGTACCGGTTGTGGGCCAAGTACGGCGTGCTCGCGGTGGAGATGGAGACCGCCGCGCTGTACACCCTTGCCGCGCGCGCCGGGGTGCAGGCGCTCACGATACTCACGGTCTCGGACTCGTTGGTGCGCGGCGAGGCGCTCAGCAGCGCCGAACGCGAGCGCGGCTTCAGCCGGATGGCCGAGCTCGCGCTTTCGCTCGCGTAGCGTACCGCCGGCGTAGCGTAGATCTACGGAGCCGGATCCAGCAGGTCGGACAGCCCCGCCTCCACGAAGCGCGGGAGCGCAAACGCGGCGCGGTGTACCGCCGGGGTGTAGTAGCGGACGCCCCGACGAAGATCGTCGGCGCCGCCGCCGGAGCCGCCGCCGGCGGGCGCGGTGGCGGCCGCGGCGAGCGGTTTGAAGCGGGCCTCGTCCAGATCGCGAACCGGACACGGGCCTTTCGAGGCGTACCCAAAGCTCCACAGCCCGCCCGGGTAGGTCAAGGTCGAGAACAGGTACATATGCAGGCGCGGGAAATGCGAACGCTGGTTGGTGAACATCGAACGCTGAATCTCGGGGTCGTAAAACGGAGACTCCGACTGGGTGATCATCACCCCGTTTTCGTCGAGCAGCGCCGCGGTGTTGCGGTAGAACGCCGAATCGAACAGCGGCGCAGCGGGTCCCACCGGGTCGGTTGAGTCGATGATCGCGAGGTCGAAGCGGTCGTTGCTCTCGGCAACGTACTTCACCCCGTCCTCGAACAACAGCGTGAGGCGCGGGTCGCTGAGCGCTCCCGCGACCGACGGCATATGCTCGCGGCAGGCGCGCACCACCATCTCGTCTATCTCCACCATCACGACGCGCTCTACCGTTTGGTGTTTCAGCACCTCGCGCGCGGTGCCGCCGTCGCCGCCGCCGATGATCAAGACGCGGCGCGGGTTGGGATGCGTAAGAAGCGGAACGTGCGCGATCATCTCGTGATATACAAACTCGTCGCGCTCCGAGATCATGACCACGCCGTCGTTGAGCAGCATTCTGCCGTGCCCCGCGGTTTCCACGATATCGATCTTCTGAAACCGGCTGCGACCCGAGAACAACGTGGATTCAACCTTGAACCCGAGCGCAACAATGT